>JAOZVK010000165.1 GCA_029938185.1 Bacteroidales bacterium
TATCATAGAAACATCTTATTTTTCACATTCTACATTAAATATTTTTATTTATTTAAGTAGGTCATTGTATAAAATCGACACTTTGTAAAGTTGTAACTTATTGTAATTCTGGCGTAAACAAAATTGTTAATTGTCCATTATTCATTGTTAATTACTTATGTGTAACTTTAGGTAACCTATATTAACTTTTAACTTGCGATTGTTTTGGAAAAAGAGAACTGTTTTTGTGAGTTCTGAATTTAGAGTACTTAGATATACAATATGTAAACTATTCTTGTTATTTTGCAAATATATTTTGTCATTAATTAGAATTATTTTACATTTGCAAAATAATATACTTTATAAATAAATCAAAGCTGATAATAATATTTATATTAAGGCATAATTAGTAAAAAATTAGGCTTATGAAAACTATAATAACATTAATACTTAGTATGATTTCAATAAACATACTATCACAAGAATTACAACAAATTGATATTTTAAGACAACATAAAGGAGATGTAAATTCAGTTACTTTCAGTAGTAATGGAAAATATCTTGCAAGCTCCAGCACCGATAAAACAATTATCATATGGAATTCAACAAATAGAAAAATAATTAAAACTTTAAATGGACATAACGATGCAATATCATGTGTAACATTTAGTCCTAATGATGAGTTATTGGCGAGTAGCAGTTGGGATTATAAAATTAAGATTTGGAATACAAATAACTGGAAGTTAGTAAAAACATTGGGAACAGCTAGCGATTGGGTAAATTTTGTTCGATTTAGTCCAAACGGAGAATATGTTGTGGCAAGCACTTCAAATGGCTACATATATGTGTGGAATACAACAAACTGGAACTTAATAAAATCAATTAAAACTTCAAATAGTGGAAGTATATGGTCATTAAGTTTTAGTCCCAATGGAAGATTATTAGTAATTGGAGGAAGTGATAATACTGTATCTGTATGGAATACCAAAACATGGAACAAAACAAAAGTATTAATCGGACATGCTGAAACAGTAAGTACCGTTGTATTCAGTCCAAATGGCAGATATATAGCATCAGGTAGTTATGATAAAACAATAAAAATATGGGATTCAAATACATGGAATGAGATTAAAACTTTAAAAAAGCATAATGCAAAAGTGTGGACTTTATCATTTACCAAAAATGGAAATTATTTAGGCTCTGGAGACTTCAAAGGTAAAATAATAATATGGGATACAAATAATTGGAAAGATATTCATAGAATTTCAAATGAAAAAGCAATTGCATCTTTAGCTTTTAATAGTGTAACTAAAGTTTTAGCAAGTGGTAGTTGGGACAATACAATCAAACTTTGGGACATAAGTTCGCTAAAAACAGCTTATACAAATGTTATGGTTAGCAAAAGTATAATTCAAGATCAAATAATTCATGAAAGAAGAATAGCTCTGGTAATAGGAAACTATAATTATAAAAATGATGCAAGATTAGTTAATCCCAAAAATGATGCTGATAGTATAGCTAATTTACTAAAAGAAATGGATTTTGAAGTAATAAAGAAACATAATCTTGATTTGCGTCAGATGGTAGATGCTGTAAATGAGTTTGGAGTAAAATTAAAAGATGCTAAAGAAAACGGCGATTATGTTGTTGGATTGTATTATTTTTCGGGTCATGGAATGCAAATAAATGGAATAAATTTTTTATTACCACTAAATGACAATATAGGTGGTGAAGAAGATATTACATATGAATCATTTAATTCAGATAGAGTTTTAACTAAATTAGAATCATCAGGAAGTTCTATAAATATAGTTATTTTAGATGCTTGCCGCAATAATCCATTCGAAAAACGATTTAAAAATTTTAAAGGATATTTTCCAAATTTTAAACCTGGTTTATCACTGCCAAATGTTGGCTCTAGTGGAACTCTTATAGCATATGCTACCTCACCTGGAAGAATTGCTCTTGATGGCGATGGTAGCAATAGCCCTTATGTTGAAGAATTGCTGAAAAACATTAGAAAACCAGGTTTAACTGTTGAACAAGTCTTTAAGAAAGTAAGAATAGGCGTATTAAGACGAACTCGCGAAACTCAATTGCCTTGGGAAGCAAATTCACTTATTGGAGATTTTTATTTTGTAAAAAACCAACAAAAATAAAAGGCTCGAAAAGCCAATTTTTCATTTTAAACTTTTTATACTATGGTCAAAATAAAACGTAACAAACAGAAGCAAAAATTAAACATAAATTATAATTCAAAACAAAAACGAGTTGGTTTTATAACTATGTTATTAATTCTCTTGAAACGAATGATTGGTAATAGAAGAAACACTCTTAGCCAGCAATAACATAAATTTTCCTTAAAAACACTTTAGTTTAAGGTCTTCCACCTATTTTTATTGCCCAAATCTGTGTGGAAAGCCAAGTCGTCTAACTAAAATTTTTCAATATTTTAATAATTGTACTGGTTTGTTACATATTGCCTGTTTAAAACTGTCGGTGTGGCTTGAAGCCACGCCGACAGTAGGCGGTTATGTTATTGATTTTCATCGTAATTTAAAACTACATATGACGCATTAGTAAGAATATGTAACATGTTTCAAACCACAACACTATTAGCGATTTTTTTTAATTGTAAAATAACAAAAAAACTGCGCATCTTGGACTAACTTATTTTTTCATTTTCACTTAGTGAAAAAAAATATAATAAAATATTATATTTACAGCACCTAAACTTAGAAATCTCAATAAAAACAGTCGCAATATTTATGATATGCAACATTTATTCAATTTTTAAACAACATAAGATTTATTGTATTAAAAATTTGTTAATCAAAACAATAAAAAAAATTATATTATTAATAAAAATATAAATTATTATATAACATTATGATATGTTTATAAAATAAGTTGTAAACTTGATTTTTTTTTTCATAACTTTGTTTCGGAAAAAAAACGTATTTTTATTTAAAATTAGAATCTTATGTACTTAATTGATATTGTATTAAATTACTTAAATAGTATTGTGAGCTATTTAAATCCTACTAAAACCAAACCAAACTATCCTATCTTTACAAAATCCAACTTTGTGCATTTAAATACTCAGTAATCATTATATATTATATCACCCTTACAAAAATTGGCTCTTTAATCCTTTTTTATTTTGTTTACGCCTAAATTTTTATTTGTGTTGATTATCAGTCAATTAAAAAGCAAAAATAAATTTGTGCGTAAATAAACATTAAGAGTCATTTTGTATTGAAATACAATTAATTATATATCAAGCGTAAGCAACATTAAAAAGGTCGAAGACCTCTTACAAATTATAAAACTTAGACAGATGGAAGAAAACTCTCAAAAATCATTGTATTGTTCAAGCTACGAACACGATTCATGTGGAATTGGCTTTATTGCTGACTTAAAAGGTCGAAAAACGTATAAAACAATAGATGATGCACTAACAATGCTCGAAAATATGGAACACAGGGGGGCAACAGGAAGTGATCCTGAAACTGGAGATGGAGCGGGTATATTAATTCAAACACCTCATCAATTGTTTTTTGAAGAATGTCAAAAAATAGGTATTGATTTACCCGAATTTGGAGAATATGGTGTTGGTATGATATATTTTCCTTCCAATGTAAAAATACGTGAGCAATGTAGAAGAATGCTTAACATACATATCGAAGAAATTGGATTTGAATTACTTGGTTATCGTGATGTGCCACGACAAAATAAAATAATCGGTGAAACTGCAAAATTATACGAACCTAAGATTGAACAAGTATTTGTTAAATACAAAGAAAAAATTTCTAAAGATAATTTAGAGCGTAAGCTTTTTGTTTTACGTAATTATGCAAGCCATCAAATTGAAAAAGAAATAATAAACAGTAATCATGATTTCTATTTATTAAGTTTTTCGTATAAAACGATAATATACAAAGGTCAATTTATTACTTCTCAACTCAAAAAATATTACTTAGATTTACAAGACAACAGACTAAAATCAGCAATAGCACTAATACATTCAAGATTTTCAACTAATACTTTTCCAAAATGGAAATTGGCACAACCTTTTAGATTTATTGCACATAATGGCGAAATAAATACAATTAGAGGAAATGTTAATTGGCAACTTTCGAACGAACAATTATTTGAATCTTCTCTTTTTTCGCGAAAAGAAATGAGAATGCTATTGCCTATATGCGATGATAAGTTTTCGGACTCGGCTAATCTTGATAATATGGTAGAAATGCTCGTTCTTGCTGGTAGGTCTTTGCCCCATGTAATGATGATGCTTATACCCGAAGCATGGCATGGAAATGATATGATGGATAAAGAAAAACATGATTTTTATCAATATCATGCTTCTTTAACAGAACCTTGGGATGGACCTGCATCTGTTTGCTTTACCGATGGAGATACCGTAGGAGCAACACTTGATAGAAATGGACTTCGACCATCAAGATATTGTATCACAGATGATGATATTTTAGTTTTATCATCTGAAGCAGGGGCTTTAAGAGTAGAACCATCAAAAATTGTTAAAAAAGGAAGACTTGAACCTGGCAAAATGATTGTTGCTGATTTAAATGAAGGTAGAGTTTTTTATGATACCGAAATAAAAAGTAAGCTATATGCAAAACAAGATTATGGAAAATGGTTAGACCAAAATGCTGTTAAACTTAAAAACATTGATAGGTTGGAAAAACCAACTTATGAGTATGATTTTGCTACTTTGAAACAACGAAAACTGGCATTTGGTTACACAAGAGACGACCAAAGATTTATATTGGCTCCAATGGCAACTAATGGAAAAGAGCCAATTGGCTCAATGGGGGCTGATATACCACTTGCAATTTTATCACATCAAAGTCAGCATTTAGCAAATTATTTTAAACAACAATTTGCTCAAGTAAGTAATCCTCCTATTGACTCAATAAGAGAAAGCCTTGTGATGTCGAAAAGAACATATATTGGAAAAATTCATAATATATTGGCAGAAACTCCAATGCATTGTAAACAGATTATCGTTAGGCAGCCAATACTTACAAACCATGGTTTAGATAAAATTAGAAAAATATCACATACTGATTTTTATACAACTGTAATCAATATAACCTTTAAAGCTGATGGAAAGCCAGGACGATTAGAAGAGGCTCTTGATTCTATTTGCAAACAGGCTGATACAGCAATAATTGATAATGGTTCAAATATTATACTATTGTCAGATAGAGAGATAAATAGTAACTATGCACCTATACCTTCTTTATTAGCAGTTGGTGCAGTACATCATTATCTAACAAACAAAGCTCGTAGAGTACGAACAGCCATTGTTGTAGAAGCTGGAGACATAAGAGAAACACACCATTTTGTAACTTTAATTGGTTATGGAGCAACAGCTGTAAACCCATATTTAGCATATGAGAACATAGAATATTTGCGAAGAGAAAAACTTATTCCAGTTGAACTAAGCGAAGAAGAAGCATATGCAAATTATACTAAAGCAATAAGTGATGGAATGCTAAAAGTTGCTTCAAAAATGGGAATTTCCACAATACAATCGTATCAAGGAGCACAAATATTTGAAGCAATAGGTCTAAACAGCAAAGTTATAGATAAATGTTTTGCAGGCACAGTTTCAAAATTGGAAGGTTTGGACTTTGATGGAATAGCCAAAGAAGTACTTGTAAGACATAAAATTGCATTTCCTGAAACTCCTAATATTCAAAAAACTCTTCCCGATAGTGGAATATACCAGTGGAAACGAAGAGGCGAGTTACATTTATTTAATCCTGATACAATATATTTTTTGCAACAAGCTGTTAGAAAAGGTGATTATAATATGTATAAAAAATATTCAGGTTTTATAGATAATTTGAATGAAAACTCAATCACAATTCGCGGACTTTTTGATTTCAAAACACGAAACTCTATTCCTTTGTCAGAAGTAGAAAGCAAAGAGAATATTTTGAAACGATTTGCAAGTGGAGCAATGTCTTTTGGTTCAATTTCATACGAAGCTCATACAACTCTTGCAATAGCTATGAACAGAATAGGAGGTAAAAGTAATAGTGGCGAAGGTGGCGAAGATGAAAAAAGATACGTAGTTGAAAAAGGTAAAGATAATCTAAGGTCAGCAATAAAGCAGGTTGCTTCAGGACGATTTGGTGTCAGTAGTAACTATTTGACTAATGCTGACGAAATACAAATAAAAATGGCACAAGGAGCCAAACCAGGTGAAGGTGGGCAATTACCCGGATATAAAGTAAATGATTGGATTGCTAGAGTTAGAAATTCAACACCTGGAGTAGGTTTAATTTCGCCTCCTCCTCACCATGATATTTATTCAATTGAAGATTTAGCACAACTTATTTTTGATTTAAAAAATGCAAATAGAAGTGCCAGAATAAGTGTTAAACTTGTTTCAAAAGCTGGTGTTGGAACAATTGCAGCCGGTGTTGCAAAAGCTCATGCTGATATGATATTAATATCAGGGCATGATGGAGGTACAGGAGCTTCGCCACTAAGCTCGGTTCATCGTACAGGAACAGCATGGGAATTGGGATTAGCTGAAGCTCATCAAACTTTAGTAAAAAATAAACTTCGCTCCAGAGTAGCCTTACAAGCTGATGGTCAAATAAGAACAGGAAGAGATTTAGCTATTGCAACTTTATTAGGTGCAGAAGAATGGGGAATTGCAACAGCAGCATTAATTGCCGAAGGTTGTATTATGATGAGAAAATGTCATCAAAATACTTGTCCTGTAGGAATTGCAACTCAAGATGAAAAACTACGCAAATACTATAATGGAAAACCAGAGTATATCGTAAATATGTTTAATTTTATGGCTGAGGAATTGCGCGAAATAATGGCAAAATTAGGCTTTAGAACAATTAATGAAATGGTTGGACAGGCAGATGTTTTAAAAGTTAAAGAAAACTTAGAACATTGGAAACTAAAAGGTTTAGATTTAAGCCCTATTTTGTATAAAGAAAAAGATGCTGATAATATTGGACTGTATAAACAGGTAGAACAAGAACACAAAATAAATGATATACTTGATTGGAAATTATTGGAGATTGCAAAAAAATCAATCGAACATCAAAAAAAATCATACGGAGAATTTAGCATAGTAAATACTAATAGAACAATTGGAACTTTATTATCTAATGAAATTTCAAAAAAATATGGAAGTAAAGGCTTAAAAGCAGGAACTATACATTTTAAATTTAGAGGTTCGGCAGGACAAAGTTTTGGTGCATTTACTGCACCCGGACTTAAACTTGAACTTGAAGGAGAAGCTAATGATTATTTTGGAAAAGGCTTATCAGGCTCTAATTTAATAGTATATCCAGATAGAAGTGCTAAATTTAAAGCCGAAGAAAATGTAATCATTGGAAATGTTGCTTTCTATGGTGCAATATCAGGCGAAGCCTACATAAGAGGTATAGCCGGCGAAAGATTTTGTGTCCGAAACTCGGGTGTAAAAGTTGTAGTTGAAGGAGTTGGTGCTCATGCATGTGAATATATGACTGGTGGAATAGCAGTAATATTAGGCGATATAGGAAGAAATTTTGCAGCAGGAATGACTGGTGGATTAGCTTTTGTTTATGACCCTGAACGAAAATTCGATATGTTTAGAAATAAGTCTGTTAAAGATTTTGGTCCTATTGACTATGATGATGACTCTGTACTTAAAAAAATGATAGAAAATCATCAAAAATATACTAATAGTCCAGTAGCTCGGAAAATTATTGACAATTGGGATATTGCAGTAAATGATTTTATTAAGGTTTATCCCGAAGAATATAGAATTGCAGTTGAAAAACAGGCTCTTCGAAACTCATAAGGTCTTCGACCTATTTATAGTTGCTTACGCATTGTATTTTTGTAAAAAACAATGTTTGCATACAAAAACTTTTAAATTATGGAAGCTAAAAAAAGTTATCTTTTTTCTGAAATTAATTATAAAATTCTTAAAAATATAATTGATATAAAGCTTATAAAAAGCCAAGAAATATTTAAAGAATGGTTCGATTTCAAATTTGAAATTAATAAATCAGATGAAGAATTTTTAGTAAAATTGATAGATGCAAGTAAATATAATATTGCTGATTATATAGAATATCAATTGCTTGCACATTTTATTAGTCCATTTTTAAATAAAGTATATTTTTATGGCAAAAATTATAGAGAATGGTTTCAAACAGAAATATCAGAAATAGTAAATGGAAAAAAATTAAGCGGAAAACCAGATTTTATGGTGGCTTCTGGTGACTTTGAACCAGAAAAACCATTTTTTTTTATTCAGGAATTTAAAAAGCAAAAAACAAATTCGGACCCGCTTAGACAATTACTTGCACAAATGACTGTAGCAATGGAAATTAATAAAACAACAATAATGCGAGGAGCTTATAATATTGGCAAATTATGGAATTTTGTAATTATTGAAAAAACTGAAAATGGAAAATATAAATATTACGAATCAGAAAGTTTTGATAGCTTAAAAATAAATGATTTAAAACAAATTTATATTAAGCTTCAAGCTGTAAAACACAAATATTGTAAATAAGATTTTCGGGCTAAAGTCTTCAAGCTATTTTAATGTTGCTTTCGCTCGATATATGATCAAGGGATAAACTTTTAACTTTTAATTTATGGGAAAACCAACCGGATTTTTAGAATATAATAGAGAACTACCAAAAACAAAAGCTCCAAAGGATAGAATTATTAATTATAAAGAATTTTATTTAGGATTTAGTAACAAAAAAACAGAACGACAGGCAGCAAGATGTATGGATTGTGGAACACCATTTTGTCATAGTGCTTGTCCGTTAGGAAATAATATTCCTGAATTTAATGATATGGTTTATCAGGAAAACTGGAAAAAAGCATATGAAATATTAAGTACAACAAATAATTTTCCTGAATTTACTGGTCGTGTATGCCCTGCTCCCTGCGAAGCTTCATGTGTGTTAGGTATTATTAAACCTCAAATAACTATTGAACATATAGAAAAAGCTATTATCGAAAAAGCATTTAATCAGGGATGGCTTACACCTCAAACTCCACAATATAGAACTGGCAAAAAAGTTGCAATAATTGGTTCAGGACCTACTGGTTTGGCTGCTGCATCACAACTAAACAAAGCTGGACATAATGTAACTGTATATGAAAAAGATGATAGATTAGGAGGACTGTTAAGATATGGAATTCCTGATTTTAAGTTAGAAAAGCATATCATTGACCGTAGAATAGAATTGATGGAAAATGAAGGCATTATATTTAAAACTAATTCATATGTAGGTGAAAATGTTAAAATAGAAGAATTATTAAATTTATATGATGCTATTTTATTAAGCGGTGGAACAAGTGTTGCACGAGATTTGAATATCAAAGGTCGCAGTACAAAAGGAGTACACTTTGCTTTAGAATTTTTGATTCCTCAAAATAAAAGAAATGCAGGAGATAAAATTGATATTTCAGAAGATATTGATGCCACAGGAAAAGATGTATTTGTTATAGGAGGTGGAGATACTGGTTCCGATTGTGTTGGAACTTCTATAAGACAAAATGCAAAATCAGTAACAATGATTGAGCTTTTGCCAAAACCTTCATTAGAAAGAAACGAGAATAACCCGTGGCCTGAATGGCCAAATATTTTGCGAACATCATCATCGCACAATGAAGGAGGTAAAAGATTGTGGAGTGTGTTAACAAAAGAATTTATATCTAATAAAAAAGGTGAGTTACAGGCTTTGAAAATAGTAGATATAAAATGGAGTAAAAACAATAAAAATAAGTGGAAGTATACAGAAATTGAAAGTAGTATAAGAGAAGTAAAATGTGACATAGCTCTAATTTCAATTGGTTTTGCACATGCAAAGCATGAAGGAATGATAAATCAACTTGGAGTTGAAATAGAAAATAATGGTAATATTAAATCTAATTGTTATCAAACCAATAAAGATAAAATATTTGTAGCTGGAGATATGAGAATAGGGCAATCTCTTATTGTTAGAGCTATTTCGGAAGGTAGAGAAGTTGCTAAATCAATTGATATTTACTTAATGAGAGAATCTACACTTGAAAGTAAAAATACGTCTATTTTTGAAGTTTAAATAAAGTATTATTTATAAATTTTTGAAAAATTTTAAATCTAAAAATAATCATAAGTACTGTTACAAAAAAAATCGACATTTACTTATTTATAACTTACTGATTAACTTGCTTTTGTACTAATGCGTAAGCAACTATAAATTAGGTCGAAGACTTTAAATATTGATTTATAAGAAAAATATAATAAATTTGCTTAAATGAAAAAAATAAATTTTGATACACTATGGAAAAATGTTATAAATTTGTTTATAGAGGATTTCGTAAGTTTTTTTATGGCAGATTTATATCCCAAAGTAGATTTTACAATTAAGCCTGATTTTCTGGACAAAGAGTTAGATAAAGTTTTTGGAGACGGAAATCCTAAAGGAGTAAGACGCAGTG
>JAOZVK010000632.1 GCA_029938185.1 Bacteroidales bacterium
GTGGTGCCAAATAGGCATTGGCATATTTTTGTTGGGTTGTTTTATTCATAATTTTTTTCTTTAAATTTTCTTTTTTTACAAAGATAAAAAAAAAATCATAAAAAATCTTTGTCATTTTCGAAATTTGCACATGAATAAGTGAACAGCAAAAAGCTAAAACTCAATTATCAAGTTTTTTTAGCCTAAAAACATAAACATTAACTGGGACAACGCCCGTATTGTAGATTTAAGAATTTACAAAAAAAATAAGTTTGTCTACTTTT
This sequence comes from Bacteroidales bacterium, assembly GCA_029938185.1. GTDB lineage: Bacteria > Bacteroidota > Bacteroidia > Bacteroidales > JAOZVK01 > JAOZVK01. The sequence goes on from JAOZVK010000632.1 coordinate 264, forward strand.
GGTTCACCTATATAATTAAAAAAACATTCTTATATGCTTTAACTTTGCCAGATAATTTATAATTTTTAATATTAACTATATAATTTAAAGTGTGTATATGAAAAATAGTAAATCGAAAGCATACCCAAGAGTTCAAAGCATTATGCTAATAGCAATAATGTTAATTTTTAGTGCAACAAGTAATTTTGCACAAACATGGAAAGAAGCTATAAAAATAGTAAGCTCAAATATAGAAGCCGATAATCATTTAGATAAAAATGTTTCTATACTATCCAATTCCAGCAATGAATACATATCTGAATTAGTAACAAATGGAGTAGAACCACTGGTAACACTAGTACCAGATGTATCAACTAAAGTTATAAGTACAGAAGAAGAAAAAGCAGTAATTGAAGGGAAGGTTACAAATGATCATGGTTATGCAGTTACAGAACGAGGTATTGTATGGAGTGAAACAGAAACAGACCCCACAATTGATAATGCTACTAAAATCGTAAATGGATCGGGTACAGAGGATTATACTTGTAATATTACTGGTTTAAAACCTTCAACAACTTATTATGTTAATGCTTATGCAATAAATAGTGAAGGAACTGGCTATGGTACAGTAAAAACATTTACCACAAAAGGCAAACCAACAGTAACAACTACTGCAATTTCAGGTAAAACAGCAAGTTCGGCACAAAGTGGAGGAGATGTCACTGCTGATGGTGGCTTTACTGTTACAGAACGAGGTATTGTATTGAGTAAAACAGAAAAACCCACAACTGATAATGCCACTAAAGTTACAGCCACAACAGCAGGTACAGGAGTTTTTACTTCTGATATTACTGGTTTAGAGGCTTCAACAAAATATTATGTTAAAGCTTATGCAACAAATAGTAAAGGAACTGCTTATGGTGAAGAAGAGAATTTTACAACAAATACTCCAAGTTCAGCAAATGCAGCAACAGTAACAACAGATGCAGTAGATAATATAAAAGCTACAAGTGCCAGTTTAAATGGTAATATTACCTATTTGGGAAAAACAAATCCAACAGAACATGGATTTTATTGGAATACAACAGGCTCGCCCACAAAAGATGATAATATAACAAAAGAAGGAGCTGCGACAGCAACAGGAACATATAGTTCAAATATTACTGGTTTAGATAATTGTAAAACATATTATGTTAAAGCTTATGCAACAAATAGTGAAGGAACTGCTTATGGAATCGTTGTTAATTTTAAAACAAGCGATAACACAAAACCAACAATAACTTGCATTGGTACTCAAACAAAGCAATTATCGGCAGGTCAAACAACTTATACTGTTTCGGGAACCGAGTTTGACCCTGCAAGTACAAATGATAACTGTGGAAATGTAACAGTTAAAAATGATTTTAATAATTTGACAACATTAAACGGTGCTAATATACAAATTGGTACAAAAACAATAGTATGGACAGTTACCAATGGGGCTGGACTTACTGAGACATGTACGTTTGATATTATAGTAAAAGCTCCTGTATCTACTAATATTCAGATATTAAAACAAAATGGAATTTCTATTTATCCAAATCCAACAAGTGGAAAAATAAATTTTGAATTTCTTAATAATAATATTCAACAAATAAAAATAATCAATTTGGCAGGCAAAACTGTTATTAATAAAATAAAAATACAACCAAAAGAAACCATTGATTTATCAAATTTAGCAAAAGGTATCTATATTATTAGTATTAAAACAAATAAAGATATACTTAAAACTAAAATTGTGAAAGAATAGTCTCATTGCTGATGCGTAAATATTAAATTTAAAATCCCATCGGAACGACCTATTGTTAGCCCCGTATGAAGCAAAGCGAAATGCGGGGTATATAAGGGATTATGGTCTTTCAATAACACTTTAATTATGAAAAAAAGAAATGAAATATTTGTATTGACCTATAAATTTTCTTTAGGTATAATGGAATTCTGTGAATGGTTTGAAGTTAAACACAAAGATAAAATTACAAAACAATTATTAAAACTGGGAATTTCTATAGGAATAAATGTTCGTGAAGCTCATGATAGCAAAAGTAAAGCAGATTATTTAAAAAAAATAGAAATATCTGCAAAAGAAGTAGAAAAAACAGAAAATTTGCTTTTGTTATGTAAACATTCAAATGAATATCCTTTTAATGAAAAGCTTTACAATGAATTGATAAATATAAAAAAAAGACTGTCATTGTTAAATTAAGGTCTTCGACTTATTTAATGAAGCTTGTTCATTAGTACAAAGGTAATTTAATCAAAAAGTTATGAATAAGTAAATATCGAAAATCTTCAAGCCGTGCAATCAAAAGTCCGTAAGGACGACATCTATTGTTAAACCACGATGATAATCGTGGTATTAAAAGAACTTATTACATAAAGTCCCTCAAGGGACGAACTATTTTGCTTTATTCCCACAACTATCGTTGTGGGTTTACAATAGTTCGTCCTATCGGACTTTTGTTTTGCTCAGAATCTCGCAGAGTATAATAATTCTCTGATACTTTGTTAAATTTTACTCTAAAGTTAAACTATTATACAAAAAAATTACTAACTAAACAAAAGAATGTTTTAGGAACTAATAAAAAACTTAAATAAGCTGCATTTGCTCGTATTTTTATAAGTCCAGCTTGATAGTATTTATAAAAAATTAATATTTTAGACATATTGCATAATATCGTCCCTACAGAACTTTAAACATATGTGTTTAGCATGTTTACTACCATACTTTTGCCACGCTGTG
>JAOZVK010000166.1 GCA_029938185.1 Bacteroidales bacterium
ATCAAAGTATTGTACCATTGTATCATTGAATAATTGTACCATTTAAAGTATAATTATAAATTGTGATTTGCCTTATACCTTATTTGTTAATATAAGCTTTATACTTTCAGAACTTACTTTTATGAGATTCAACTTATTTTTTAGAACTTTTATTTTATAATACGAACGAAAAAATACAATAAGACCAATTGGAAACAAAAATATACTAAATAATAATAAATTTGCGATATACTTTAAATTAGTAATTTTATATTTATTAGCATTTAATACAGGAAACTCCTTTATTCTACTCTCTATAGTTTTATGAAAGCTAAAATTTACAACTAAATTTTGAAATACTTTATCATATAATTTATTGTACTCTATAAAATCATCATTGTTTTTATTAAAATGCCATTTTATAAAACTCAAACCTTTTAGTGAACTATTAACCTTGTTACTTAATTGAACACTTTTGCTTATAAGTTCATCTAATGATAAATTTATTTCATCATTATTAATTTTTGGCAAATGCTTTACTGAATAATGATCAATACCACGATTATTAATTTCCAGCACTTTAAAAGGTTTTTTTAGAAATTCTATATATGATGATATATTTAGCAGTGTCGAGTCAGTTGCAGCTTTATAAGAAATAAATACTCCTATAGGCAAAATTATAAGAGAGCCCATCCACATACCTTCATAAGATAAGAGTACACCTTCTTTTACAAATTTTTCGCCCATTATAGAGATTATATAATAGAATATAAAAAATAAGATTGATATTAAAAATGGCATACCGAAACCACCTTTTCTAATAATTGCTCCTAATGGTGCTCCAATAAAAAAGAACACTAAACAAGCAAATGCTAAAGTGAATTTTCTGTGCCACTCAACATAATGTTTCATTATCCATTTTGTTCTTGAATATATATCTTCGTTTGTGGTTGATATTGTATTTTTTGTACCTTTTGCATATTCTTTAGCTATATTAATAATCTTTTTTTTAGTTGCTATATTTTGTGCCATAAACATACTATCAAGGTCTAATTTATACTCAATTTCAAAATACGGTCTAAATCTTTTTATTGAGTCACTAACTTTTAATAGACTATCCACTGATTTATTTACTTTAATTTCCGATTTTAGATAGTTATATCTAATCAAGTTTTTTCTAAAATCGTTTATTCTTGAGACCTTTATTATTTGTAATGAATCTATTGTTTTGTCAAGCATTTCAAGATTAAGGGTTTGGTAATTATGTTTAAAAAGATTATGATCGGTTCTTTTTAAGCCAAAACCTTCAAGTTTAAAAAAGATACTTTCTTTTTCAAATTTGTCTTTTCTAAAAGTATGGTCAATAGTAAGTCTGTTTTTACTGGATATTTCTTGATAATTATATCCGCTATATAGTGTAACAATCATATAATTTTTATCGTCTGTAATTTCAATAGTTCCCGAGTCGGCAACGGTTACACTTATATTTCCAAGATTTTCTCTATGATCGTAAATCATAAAGTTATACATCATTGCTTGTCCTTTTACTTTTTTTCCTATTTTTATGCTATATCCCTCAATATCTTTATTAAAAACACCTTGCTTTAAATTTAATTCTGGTCTTTGGTGTGTAACATCCCATAGTATTGATTGAAACTTGAGTTGCATATATGGCAATGCTTTTGTCGAAAAAATAAAAGCACCAATACTTATTAAAATAATTAGAAAAACTAAAGGAAACATTATTCTCTGCAATGATATTCCAGAAGATTTCATTGCCAATAGCTCATAATTTTCACCCAAATCGCCAAATGTCATTATTGAAGATAGCAGAATTGCCAAAGGAAGTGCCATTGGAACTAAATGAGCTGATGCATAAAACATCAGTTCTGCTACAACTGAAATATCAAGTCCTTTTCCAACAAAATCTTCTACATATCTCCATAAAAATTGCATTAATAATATGAATAAAGATATAAGAAAAGTCACAAGGAACGGACCTATGTAGGATCTTAAAACTAAAACGTGTATTTTTTTTATCATTGCATTAAAAATTTTGCTCTTTGAGCCTTTTTACATTGCTTACGCATAAATATTTTTAAGGTCTTCGACCTAATTTAATGCTGCTTATGTGTTTTTATAAATTGCTATAATGTAGCCAATTGTACAAAAACAAATGCCGAAAAACTTTTGTAAGACTACTTACAACTTCTGTTATGCAAATATAAGATGCAAAAGTAATTTTTTTTTAAAATTTATAAAAAAAACAGGCTCTTAATGTTTATTAAATATATTTATAATTATTTAATGATATACTATAAACGATTATAATTTTAACATAAACAAACTGTTATCAATTATTAATCAAAGTATTGTACCATTTAAAGTATACAATAATTTGATTAATCAATGTATAACAATTTATCAAAAAAAATATTTGACATATTTCATAAATTTAGTGGATAAACTTTACACTTTTAAGCACAACAATACTCAGCAAAACTCTTAGGTTAGTAACTATATAACTTAACCACAGAGTTTCACAGAGCAATATAAAAAAAAACAAAACTTATGTATGAATATATTTATAAGCCTAAAGCTCTTCTTAAATCATCTATTTGGTTTCCCCATAAACTAGTACTGTCATCAATATCATCTGAATCAGCAAAATCAGTAACAATTAGTGCTACATCTCCAGTTATATCGTCTTTTGAAATTTTAATTTCAAAATACTCATCTTCACCTTCGTCTAACCACCTTAACCTTACATGGTCATTTGTTTTTTTTGAAATAAGTTCTGCCGATTGTTCCGAACCATCCCAATAAAAAGTAAATATCTTACCCCTTGAATTAACATTATCAGCAAACCATTCTGATAAGCCACCAGGTGTACTAATTCTATTATAAAGTAACTTTGGTGATGTATTTAATGAAAATTCTAATATTATTTTTTCTTTTTTAGACATAATTTTTTTAATTATTTGATAGCCAATATAAATATAAAAAAAATAATTACAAAATATTATTGCTTATTTTATTACTAAAAATGCATATTTATATTTTTTAATGCTTTTTTTTTTATAAAATTATATTTAATTACAAGTTGAAATATAATTACATAACACACTGTATAACAACAAGATAATATACGTATAAATAATAATACTGATAATTAATTATATTATTTAGTAAAATAAATTAATAAATATTTGGTAGTTAAAAAAAATAAAATTAAATTTGTATAGTATAAATGTCATATAGTATGTTGATATTACATATATATACAATATAATAGAATTTACACAAAATCGGATTACATAATAAAATAGACAACCGATTGTCTAATAGTAATAACAAAAGAAAAGAGGTATATGAAAAATTTCAGAGATATAAAAAAAGTATTATGTTATTTTGTTTTTGTTTTATTACTTACAAATAATACAATAGCTCAAAATAATATTGATTTGATGCTTTTGAAAGCTGTAAAAAGTAATAATTTTAACGAAACAAAGAAACTAATTCATTTGGGAGCAAATATAAACTTATCAGATAAAAATAATGCAAACTTATTAATGTGGGCAGTCTATAAATCTGATTTTAAAGTTGTAAATTATTTGTTAGAAAATGGAGCTAAATATAAAAAAAATGGAATAATTTGGTTAAACAATAACAAAACTGAATATTATAATAATATTCTAATTATCGCAGTAGTTGAGGGAAAGCTAAAAATATTGGAATTACTAATAAATAAACTTGATATTTCAATTGATAGAAACAAAATACCTGTTTTGCATTATGCAAGTTTTAATTCAAAAATAAAAATTATAAGATTTTTATTAAAAAAGAATATTAACATAAATGCAAAATATACAGATGATAAAGCAACTCCTTTAATTTATGCATTACTAAACAAAAGTCTTATTGCAGCAAAAATCCTTATTAATAATGGAGCAGATGTTAATATAAAAAATTCATATGGATGGTCGCCAATATATATAGCAACAAGAAATTTAAATTTAGATATAATAAAACTTTTATTAGAAAAAAAAGTTGATGTTAATGCACAAACACAAAACGGAGGAACTCCTCTTATTTTGGCTGTTAAAAAGAATAATACTGAAATTGCAAAAATATTGCTAATGTTTGGTGCCGAAATTCAGATAAAAGATAAATACAATAAATCGGCAATTGACTACGCTACAAATATGAATAATAAAGTCATGTTAAATATTCTAAATAATTTCAGTCCAAGTTTGAGCGATATGCTTGACTTAGGCTTTGATGATTTTGTAATACAACAAATTAAAGAAAATGATTTGATTACTGAACAAATTGATTTGAATGGACAAAGTTTGCTTCACAAAGCAGTAATTCATAAAAATTATAACTTGGCAAGCATATTAATTTCAAAAAATTTCGATATTAATATAGAGGATAAAAATGGCTTTTCTCCTTTTTGGTATGCTATTACATCTAAAAATAAAAAACTTATTGAACTTTTTAAGGAGAAGAGAAAAAAAATATTAAGTCAAAAAAGTAAAGCAGAGGTTGATAATAATAAAAAGAGACGTAAAAGGTTTAGGTCTAAAAATATAAGTAATTCAAAAAAATGTTTTAATAATAAAATTACAAAAAACAAAAATTCAAATACCAAAAACACACATTCATTTTTGTTTAAATATTTTTTTATAAACTATAATAAACCATTATATTATATTCGAGATAAAAGAGCAAACAGTATTTTATTAGAATTTTATAAAAAATCACATGCCAGACATGTTAGAATTTATAGGTATTTTCCTTATTTATATGAAAATAAATATTACTTTAAAAGAATGGTAAATATTTACAACAAAAAAATAAATATTATTTTAAAGTTAAAATCAAGAGCTTAAATTCTTTGACCTATTTAATGTGGCTTACGCATTCTATTAATACCTTAATAATATGCAATTTAACAAAATTTAAATGTTGGAAAACTTTTGTTAGAGTACTTACTGTTATATTGCGAATGCACAACCTTAGGTGTGGTAGCATAGGTTTCCAATTTTATGTATTATAAAATTTAAATTTATGCTAAGAAAAAAAAATATAATTTTTTAGAGTCATTTATCAATGGCTCTTTTTTTTTACATTTTTTTTTATTAACATAAATAAACCAATAGCAAAACAAATGTGACCAACAAAGCTTATAAATTTTAATATCAATCCGCCGATTTGATTGTAGTCAAAGAAATTATACTCAAACAATAATGGTAATAATGAATAAAATATCATTATTAGTATACTTATAGCAGAACCAATAGTCATTAACAAACCATCAATTGATTCATTGTTTACAAGATAGTAGACAACAGCACCTAAAACAATTAATTCTGGTATAAAATAAATTATTTTACCTATAATTTCTATTATTATGCTTATCATTTTTTTACAATTAGTGAAGGTTTAAGGTTTTTGACCTTATTTTGTACTTTAGCTTAAGATTTTGACAACAAACATTAGACAATTTATTTTTTTAAACTAAAGAGTTAAACAGAACAGACAAAAACCTTACTTTGAAGAAACTCTATTTATAATCAATGATTTTAGCATCCAGTTTGGTAATGGTTTTTTAGGGTCTCTTTTTTTAAGATCTATGTACCAACCCACTTTTTTTATGATAGGTATTTTGTGTGTTTCAACTAATTCAATCAATGTTCCATCAGGGTCTTCAATATATGCAAAATGTCCTGCTGCTTCGCCCATATCAAAACTATTGCTACTATCAACAGTAAACGGGTGCCCAATTTGTTCACAATACTTCCTAAACTCATCCATACCTGATATATCAAAACATAAATGAATAAAACCTAAATCTCCCCAAAGTCTATTTTCAAATATTTTTTTCGATTTTTTTGTTCCTGTTTTTTGGATTAATTCAATCTGACTTGGTCCAAGCAGTTTACTAAATGCTCCACTTCGTTCCTTACTATGGGTGAGTAATACTCTACGAACTTTTTCTTTGTCAGTTTGAAGTCTATAAAAATCGTCAAAAACATCAGTTTTATCAAACAATACTTTATCGTATCCCAGAACGTTTTTATAAAATTCCATAGATTTTTCCATATCAGAAACACCTATTATAACACCTTCAATTCCACCTGTTAAAAATTCTGTACTTTTAAACCAATAGTTGCCTTTTACAATTTGAAAAAGATTACCATACGGGTCTTTTACAAAAAAAGAATTATCTCCATTCGGGTCTACTACTAATCCTCCTACTATATCTGCATCATTAGCTTTTAGGTTAAGATATGTAGCTGTAACATCTTTACTTTTAATCTTTACAGCATATATTCCTAAATCACCTGGTTGAATATCAAATTGTGGAGCTTCTGGTATTCTACTCACATATTGCCATATTTCGAAACCACCACCACTTTGTATATTTAATGCTAATACTGCATGTCGTTCCTGAGGTTTATTATCAGTATATGGGAGCATCAGTTCGGCTGTACCTGCATCATCGAACATAGGAATATCCATTCCAAAATTTTTTCGATACCACTTCCATGCTTCATATACATTTGGTATTCCTATACCTACTTGTTGAATTCCACTTATAATTCTTTCCATAATATATTATATAAATTTCGTGATTTTTTTACATTTTTGAGGTCAATGCCCCACTAAGTATTGACTGTTTATGATTTATAATTAATTGTATTTCATTAATTAATAATGATATAAAATATAAAAAATATTTATAAAATTACTTTTTTGAAACAAAATTACTAAAAATCATTTTTTATATTTCAAGCAAAGGTATTAAGATAAGTTTATATATTAAAAAATAAATTTATAGAATTTAATTTAATTTAATTTAAACTTAACAATTTTTTAAAATATATAATTATATTTGTGAGTTAAATATAATTTTATTTTAAATTTTAGTATGGATGCCTATTTTTATGAATTAAAAGAATATTGGAACAAATTAATTAGTTCTTATACACAAGATGAGTCATTGAAAACAAAGTTGCTTGATGAAATTATTGGTGCTTATCAAAAACCTGAAAGACATTATCATACATTAAAGCATGTGCATAGCATGATTACAGCTAAAATTCCATATAAAAATGATATAGAAAAGTATAATGCATTGTGCTTTGCAATATGGTATCATGATATTATATACCAGACTTATAAAACTGATAATGAAAAAAAAAGTGCTAAATTAGCTAATAAAAATCTCAAATTACTGGGCTTAGATAAATCATTTAGAATATATGTAGAAAAACTTATATTATGTACAAAACATAATGATAAAAATATAGTTTACAATAATTTTGATTTTCGATTAATGATTGATTTGGACTTGAAAATACTTGCATCAAATATAGAAAAATATCAAGAATACACAAAACAAATTAGAGAAGAGTATAAAGTTATACCAAGTTTTATCTATAACAGGAATAGAAAACGGTTTTTAAAAACTATATTATCAAAAAAAAATATTTTTCAAACTCATGATTTTATAAAAGCATATGAAAATATGGCAAGAAAAAATTTAAAAAATGAAATTAATACCTTAAATCTAATCTAATGAAACTTTCCAAAAGTTCAAAACTTTTGGAAAGTTATTTACTAATGTTTCTATACCCTATATCTGATTATTAAGTAGTTTTACAAAAAAATTTCGGCATTTGTTTTTGAACAATTTGCTACATGATAGCAATTTATAAAAATGCGTAAGCCACATTAAATAGGTCGAAGACCTTACACCATAAAAATCATTTTAAAATGAAAAAAAATATTTTATTATTTTTAGTAATATTGATTTCAATATCTGTATTTTCGCAAACTAAAGAAAATATTGAAGACACAACTGTAAGAAAAATTATTGTTGGGTTTAAAGTAACTCCTCCATTTATAATAAAAAATAATGATTCATACACAGGAATTAGTATTGACTTATGGCACATAATTGCACGAAAACTCAATATTGTTTATGAGCTAAAAGAGTATAAGCAGTCCGAAATGTTGTTGTTATTAGATGATATTGAAAGCTCAAAAATAGATATTTGTATTAGTCCAATGACTGTAACAAGCGACAGGCTTGCAAGATTTGATTTTACTCAACCTTTTTTCTCCTCAAACTTAGCCGTTGCAGTACAAGGAGAACAAAAAACTCCAATATATGCATTTATCAGCAATTTATTTTCATTTCAGTTTTTTGAAGCTATATCATTGTTATTTGTTGTAATTTTTATATTTGGTGTATTTTTGTGGTTGGTAGAACGAAAAGTGAATAAGCAATTTCATAAAGGTTTTAAAGGAATTGGCGATGGAATATGGTGGTCGGCGGTAACAATGACAACTGTGGGGTATGGTGACAAATCTCCACAAACACCACTTGGGAGAATTTTTGCAATAATATGGATGTTTACAGCCATACTAATAATCTCAAGTATTACAGGAAGTATAGCTGCTTCTTTAACTATAAGCAAAATACAATCGTCAATACAATCGACTGAGGATTTAAAAAAAGTTAGTGTTGGTTCGATAAAAGGCTCAAGTAGCGAAACATTTTTGAAAAGACATGGAATAAAACCATTCAACGATGATTTTCCATCTGTTTTATCAGGTATCGAAGCTCTTGGAAGAAGCGAAATTGGTGCATTTGTTTATGATGAACCTATACTTCGCCATCTAATATTACAACATGATTTATCGGATAAAGTTTTTGTTTTGCCATATAAATTAAATTCAGATTATTATAGTTTTGCAGTACCAAATACACATAGAAAACTACTTAATAAAATAAATCCTGTGTTGATAAAAGAACTTGAAAATGTGAGTTGGATAGGTATTATGAATAAATATAATGTTGATAAGTAAGGTCTTCGACCTATTTAATGTGGCTTACGCATTCTATTAATACCTTAATAATATGCAATTTAACAAAATTTAAATGTTTGAAAACTTTTGTTAGAATACTTAAAGATTTAAAATAACTGCATAAAAAACCGAACTTATTATTTAAACTATACAAAATATAAAAGTATCAAAAAGCCAAAAAAATAAAACAAATATGAAAGTAAACTCAAAACATTACCGAACGGTTTGGATGGAGGAACAAAATGTGTTTATGATTGAACAAAATTTGTTACCATTCGAATTTAAAATATATAAATCAAAATCATATATAGATACTTGTATTGCTATTAAAACTATGATTGTGAGAGGTGCAGGTGCTATTGGAGCAACTGCTGGATTTGCTATGGCACAAGCTGCTATTGAGGCTGACAAAAACAATTACCTGAACTTTATCTCAAAAGCAAAAAAAGATATTGAAAGTACAAGACCAACTGCCCAAAATCTTTTTATGGCAGTAGAAAGAGTTTTTAGTAAAGCAAAAAATTCTGCTAAAGATGCTATACTCGAAGCTCAAAAAATTGCTGACGAAGATGCATTTGCAAGTAAAAAAATCGGTGAATTTGGCAATACACTAATTAAAGATAATTTTTGTATAGAAACACATTGCAATGCCGGTTGGTTGGCATTTGTTGATAATGGTACTGCACTGTCGCCAATTTATGAAGCTAAAAGAAATGGCAAAAATATTTTTGTATTTGTAGACGAAACAAGACCAAGAAATCAAGGAGCAAGATTAACAGCATGGGAGCTTATGAATGAAAATGTTGAACATGTTATTATACCCGATAATGCAGGTGCATTTTATATGCAACAGGGCAAAATTGATATGATGATTGTTGGAGCCGACCGTATCGCAAAAAATGGAGATGTTGCAAATAAAATAGGTACTTTAGAAAAAGCTATTGTTGCAAAAGAATATAATATCCCATTTTATGTAGCTGCACCAACTTCAACTATTGATTTTGAATGTACTAAAGGCGAAGATATTCCTATTGAAGAAAGAGATATGAACGAAGTTTTATATCAAACAGGAATAAATTCAAAAGGTAAAATTGAAACAATTATGGTGGCTTCGCCAAATTCAAAGGCTCTTAATCCGGCTTTTGATCTTACTCCTGCTAAATATATTACTGGTATAATTACCGAAAAAGGTATTTTTACACCAAATGAAATTAAAAATTTAGCTCTTTGAGCTTTTAACGATTGCTTACGCATAAATAAATGGTTCAATTATTCAATGATACAATTATACAATATTTTGATTAATAGCTCATAACATTTTTATAAAAGTAAAATTTTTAACATAATTTAGTATATTTTGAAATTTTATTTCTCAAGTTTTTTGCCCTGAAAGAGGGCAAAAGCAATAAAACACATTGTATGATTTTTTTATGAATATACTAATTACTAAATATTTGAAATATTAATAAAAATGATTTAATAGTTTAATTATCAAACAGTTTTAAGTTCATAAAATAGAATTAATGATATAAATTTTTAGTTTATAACTTCTTAGGCAACTATAAAAATTCAAACAGATGAAAAAAAGAATAGAATTAGGATATTCCGATTTTAAAG
>JAOZVK010000633.1 GCA_029938185.1 Bacteroidales bacterium
TTAGCATGATACAAATTTATTGATTATTAACACCCCAGTCTTCGACCTATTTAATGTGGCTTACGCATTTTTATAAATCATTGTCATATAGTTAATTGTAAGAAAATAAATACCAAAATATTTTTATTAGACTACTTACATTCAACTATTTTTAATTTACTTAAAATTTATATACAGTAATACTGTTTGTTTTATATATATCGTGTGCAAGCAATTAAATAGTATGAATACCTTAAATGAACATTTGTTTATTATTAGAATTATCCATTTCTTTAATATTATCGTCTTTATTTTTATTTAAAAGTAACCAATATGCCAGTAATCCAATACCAATACTTCCCCCAGCAACAATAAAATATTTTTTGTTTGGCGCATTATTAAATTTTTTAAGTACACCACTATCAACAATTTGTTGTCTGTGTTTTAACAACATAGGAAGCATATTTAATATGCTTTGTTCCATCTTAAAACTTGTTAAAACTTCATTGTAAATATTTTGAGGAGTAATATCTGATTTCAGTTTTTGGAGTTGTTTTTTAATTTTTTTTTCTCTTTTTTTTGCTTTTTTTCTTAACTGTTCCTTATGTAATTTTATATCCTCAAGAGAATCTATATATTTAACGGTTTTAACTTTCATTTTTTAAGGTCTGTTATAAATTATTTAGGCGTAAGAAACATAAAAAGGTTTGAAAAACCTATTTATTGTTCTTTTTTTTGTTTTTTTTAGTAGTTTTTTTATCAATATCTTCGTCAAATTTAAAAATAACTCTTAATAATGAGCGTAGTACTGGTTTTGTAATTAATCTGTTTCTTAATAGAAAAATTATAATTCCTATAATAAAGAAAAAACCTCCAAGAATTAAAAAGCCCCAATATGTAGCTCCAAGCAAACTTCCTAAATAGTATGCTATTCCAAGTGAAGTAAATAGGAAAACACTTGGGAAAACAATTAACATTATTAGCAATGTAAATAACAATGATGAAATAAGCGCAATTTTTTCTATTAAATCAAGCTTTACCAAATCATACTTAATATCAATATATTTTTTTATTTCTGAAATGATTAGAGCTAAGTCATCTGTAAGCCTCTCATTTTCAATTTGATTTTGCATTTTCTTTTTTATTTTATTTTATAAAAATAGCTTTTTTTGTGTTTTCCTATTTTCATTTTTTATCGTAAAATAATTACTCTTAAAATTTATTTTATCTTTTTATACTGAAGCGAATTAGGTCGCAAGTATCCGTCATACAGCTTGAAGCAATCAGATGAAAATTTACATTAATAAAAAAACCGAAAACCTTATTCTCATTAGTATAATTAAATGATAAGCAAAATAGAAATGCTCAAAATGCCAAAATAATAAAGATACTTTTAAGTATCTTTATTATAAAGACTAAGTACTGTTACAAAAGTTTTTCGACATTTACTTATTCATAACTTACTGATTAAATTATTTTTGTACTAATGCGTAAAATAGGTCGAAGACCTTACTTATGTTATGCATAAGCAATATTTAATTAGGTCAAATATGTTATTCTTCTTCTTCTTCTGCTTGTTTCTTTTTGTAATTATCGTATACTTTTTTTCCCTTATCGCTCAAATCATCAAATGTTGTTTTAAGTTTTTCTCTTGTTTGTTCTCCTTTTTCGGGTGCTAACAAAATACCTAAACTTGCTCCAGCTGCTGCGCCTGCTAAAAAAGCAGCAATTATTTTTGCTGTTGAATGTGCCATAATTTAAAATTTTTATTTAATAAAATAAACTTATAATTTGTAAGCACAAATATAATAAAAAAAATGGCTCTTTGAGACTTTTTATGTTGCTTATGATTAAAAAAATTTACAGTTTTTGATTATCAGTTAATTAAAAGCAAAAAATAAATTAAGAACTCACAAAAACAGTTGTTTTTTTAAAAAAGAACTGTTTTTGTGAGTTCTGAGGTTATTGTATAAAATCGACACTTTGTAAAGTTGTAACTTATTGTAATTCTGGTGTAAGTAAAATTATCAATTGTCAATTACTTATATATGTCCTATCGTTTGCATGCAGTTATTTTCTTGCTGATTAAGAAAATTTACACCAGTTTTTCTGTTCTCAAAACTTCCTGTTTTGAAAACTGAAATCAACTCTTCCAATTGCTCGGCTTGTGCAGATAATTCTTCTGCTGACGCTGACATTTCTTCGGCTGATGCTGAATTTTCGTTTGTTATTTCTGTCAATTGTTGAACAGAAATATTAATTGCTTCTATTCCACTTTGTTGTTCTTTACTTGATAAAACAATAGCGTTTATATGTTCGGCACTTTTCAAAATTTCAGGTATCAGTTTTGTTAGTTTTTCACCTGCTGTTTTTGAAATAGCTTGTCCGTATTTTGATATTTTTTCGATTTCGTTCGATGATATTTTTGTTTTAAAAGTAGCCAAAAATGAATTAAAAAAGCGTGGGGGGGAACTGTAACTTTTTCGACTATCAGGTATCGCCAAACACCCACAAACACAAATAAGAACAGAGCCCACGCTATAAGCATGAGCATTTGTCTTATTTCTTAGTGTTTGTTAAAATTTGGCGATTTCGACGGTCAAGTAAATAAGCTAAACGCTTTTTATATTTCGATTTTATTTTCAGATACCTGCCCCTATTGCTAAATCAGCAAGTTACAATGTGTATAAAAGAATATTTACCAACACTTTTATCACAAGCTTAATACAAAATTACAGGCAGATGACAAAATATTTGAGGTCAGTATATTTTCCAGTAGGTCGGGAAATCTGATTTTAGTTATTCCATATATTTTAATTTTAAGTAGGTTATCATATAAAATCGACACTTTGTAAAGTTATAACTTATTGTAATTCTGGTGTAAACAAAATTATCAATTGTTTATTATCAATTGTCAATTACTTATATAGTTTTTTAATATAATATTGGCATTTTTCATAAATTACAAAAAGTAGTTGACTCTTTTTTTATTCTTAAAAACCTTATTTTTTATTTAAAACCTTAATAGAAAATAAA
>JAOZVK010000634.1 GCA_029938185.1 Bacteroidales bacterium
CATGGGGCAACGCCCTATGTATAAATGCATTCATAAGCAAGAACGCCCTGAAAGCTTATTTTCTTGTCATAGAAAACTACCAATTTTTTGACACACAAGATTTAAGTGTAATGTTCATGCGTTGCGTGAACTGTACTTATTTTTGTGTCGGGTATTGGTAGTGCCTCTATGAAAAATAAGTTATGGTCTCACGCTTTTTCTATTATTATTATTTATTTTGAAAATTACAAGACCGAATTTTCTATAACTTATTAAATCTGCAAATCCTGCGGATTTATGATAATACATTTATACATATGGGAAGTATAGTATTAAAAAAACAGAAAATTAAGCAACAAAACAGACAAAGTCTGCAAAAACATTTACTTTTGTTTATCTTTGTTTCGGTTTTGTTGGTTTTTGTTTATTGGTTTTCGCTAAATATAGTAAAACCCAAAGCAATACCAATAACTGCTACAAAAACCAGAGTACATGGAAACGATGATGATAATTGTCGTTTACATATAGTGTATGAGATATACGCTATTGATACTACCAAAGTTAGAGAAACTTTGAAGTATGGAATTTCGAGTCAATGCGATTTTATTACAAAAGATGGAAATCCAAGACCAGAATATCAGATACCTAATATAAAAATGAAACCTAAATATAAAGGTTCTATAGTATGGTATGAAATACTTCATAGAAATATTCCAAACAGAAAGATGGCAAAAAAAATTGAACAGGATTTGATAAATGAATTCTTTTACGAATATAAAGAAATGCCATCGGAACAATTAAGACCTTTACCAAAAATAAATGAATTTTTTAAATTATGAATACAAAATTATATACAGAAATAGTTAGTACTTTTCACAGTACGATTAATGCTGACAAAAAGAAAAAGTTTAATTTATCGGCAAATGTCGTTTCATCACTTTTTGATAGAAACTTAAATAGGCATTACAAGGGTTTGGCAAAAGTTCGTATTGACTTATCAAACAAAAAAGATTTTTATTTATTTTCCGAACCTTGCAAAGTTTCGCCTATTTGTCATATTGATAAATCTTTTGACTTCGAGAATTATTTTGCACAAAATAAACTGGAACGCCGCAAAATAATACTCGAAACCATGTATGAAAGTATAAAAGATATGTGCCAAAAGCTAAATTATGATTTAGAGCCATTTACTATAGCATACGAAAAAGTTAAGGACTTAGATTATATAAATAAATTTGTGTATAAAAAACTTACTTTTTCTCGAAACCGTAAAAACAAAGCAGGAATTGAAATTGAAACAAACGAAGATGCAGCCACAATTTCGGTACTTTTTACTGATAGAAACGAAAAGCCAATGCAAAAAGTTGAAATACTAAAAACCTTGCCACACGATATGTTTATTTATCGTGCAATACACAAAGGAAAGTGGATTTCACCAAACGAATATCAGGTTTCGGATAGTAGTGGACAAGTAAATTTTATTGCAAATTTATTGGGAGGAAGTACAATAAAATATGTTCCAAAAAGTGGTACACAGGAAAAACTGAAAGAAGCTGTAAATGAATTAAATCTTCAACTTGTTTAAGGTCTTTGACTTGGGTGTTAATAATTGGGGTTTTTAGCCCTATAAAATCATGCAAGTTTTAAGATATAAATACTGAATATTGAACAAGGAATTTTGGGCAAGTTTCAATTTCCACCTTACAGTTTATAACTTTAAAAAACTGAAGTTTCGAACTTTATAAACAAGTTATTAGCAAGTGATTAAATGCCTTTAGGCATGTTCTATTGGCATGCCACCGATGGTAATCGGTGGACATAAATGCAAATATTCCCCCAAAATGCCGTAGGCATGACCTATTAAACAGCATAGGATTAGGCAAATAGCCCATGCCTACGGCATTTGAGAGAATATTATTTATCATTTACCCCCGATTACCATCGGGGGCTATCTATAGGTCATGCCCAAAGGCATTTAACTCTCGTATATTTATAAATTTTTCATCTATTTTTTAAAATGTTAGCTAAAAAATATTAAAAATGAAACTTGCCCAATATTCGATATTCTACGTTTTATATTCAATATAAATTTTAATTTGCCATTGTTTTGTTCAATTTGACGCTTTTTGTGAGCTCTGGAACAAATAGTTCATTTAAGTACTGTTACAAAAGTTTTTCGACATTTATTTATTTATAACTTCTTGATTAAATTGTCGTTATCCTAATGCGTAAGCAACTATAAATAGGGGCGAAGACCTTAATTCAGCAAACCTGCAACCGAAATATCTTCATCAATTTCGTCCCAGTGTATACCACGCCCCGATGGTGATATTTCAAATGCTTGTCGTTGTTTTTCTGTTGCATTTTCCAAAAGCGGAAACCAGTCAATAGGAACTCCAATTATTCTACGGTCGTTTGTTTCTACAAATAAATGGCTTTTTGTAAACCATACATTTGTAGCTAATACAGGATTTAATTTTTTTACTTTCGGTTTTTTTATAGCCAAATCTTGTGAAATTTGTGCTTTCTGTTCTTTTGTAAGGCTTATATCTTCTTGGTACATAGCTTTTAATTATTAAAAAATTTATTCCACTCCTCAATCAAAAATTCTTGATGTTTGCTCAATATTATTTCTAATTTCTTTAGTTCGTTCCTTTTGAAGCCATAATTGTATTCCATTGACAAACTATCAAGCCAATACTTTGCTTCCGAACCACTTTTTTTTATGTGTATATGTGCAGGTTCCGTACCTTCGTTACTATAAAAAGAAAAAGCAAATCCTAATAATCTTAGAACGCTTGCTAATTTAACTTTGACAAAGTTTAAAACTTTGTCAAAGTTGGACTTACGTAATTAAAAAATGTAAATTTATAACCGTTTGCAGTATAATCTTAGAACTGTTGGCATTTATTTATATTTTTGTATATATTTTTGTATATATTTTTGTGTAAATTTTTGTGTAAATTTTTGTGTAAATTTTTTTGTTTAATGTAGTGTATTAAGACATAAATTTCTAAAGTCTATTAA
>JAOZVK010000635.1 GCA_029938185.1 Bacteroidales bacterium
CAATTGGCTACATGATAGTAATTTATAAAAATGCGTAAGCCACATTAAATAGGTCTAAGACCTTTAAACTTATAAAAAATAAAAAATGACTTTTAAAAATGATGTTGAAGCAGTTGATGCTCTAAGGGAAGGATATTTAAAATTATTTAATGAAATTAAAAAAGTTATATTTGGTCAGGAAGAAGTTATAACTCAGGTTCTAATTTCAATATTTAGTGGTGGCCATTGTTTATTAATTGGGGTTCCTGGATTAGCAAAAACATTACTTGTTAATACAATTTCCGAAACATTGGGCTTAAAATATAAAAGAATTCAGTTTACACCAGATTTAATGCCTTCTGATATTATTGGTACTGAAATACTTGATAATGACAGAAATTTCAAATTTGTGAAAGGTCCTATTTTTGCAAATATAATATTAGCTGATGAAATTAATAGAACTCCTCCAAAAACACAAGCTGCATTACTTGAAGCAATGCAAGAAAAAAATATTACAACATCAGGGGTAGAATATAAATTAGACGAACCTTTTTATGTTTTAGCTACACAAAACCCAATAGAACAAGAAGGAACTTATCCGTTACCCGAAGCTCAATTAGACCGCTTTATGTTTAATGTATGGCTTGATTATCCAAGTTTAGAGGAAGAGAAAACTATTGTAAAAAATACAACTACACTTAACAATGTCAAACTACAAAAAATACTTTCGGCTGAGGAAATAATATTCTTTCAGAATTTAATTAAAAAAATTCCTGTAAATGATAATGTAATAGAATACGCTGTTAGATTGGCTACAAAAACCAGACCTGGAGTAGAACATAATAGCGAAATTGCTGACAAGTATTTGAACTGGGGTGCCGGACCAAGAGCTTCTCAATTTTTGATTATTGGTGCTAAAACTCATGCTGTACTAAACGGAAAATACTCGCCAGATATTGAAGATGTTAAAGCAATAGCAACTTCAGTATTAAGACACAGGATTGTTAGAAATTATAAAGCAGAAGCTGAGGGAATTAGTGTTAAAAAAATCATTTCGGATTTACTGTAAAAAGTTCGTTTTGGTTCTTCAAAGCTTTTTTAGGCATGTTTTCAAGTCATAACAACTTATGAAACATGCCTTATTTATTTTAATTTATTTTAAGATTTAAATTTTTTAATTGTTCATTATCAACAGTTGATGGAGAATTTATCATAATATCACGCCCCGAATTATTTTTAGGAAAAGCTATAACATCTCTAATAGAATCGGAACCATTAAATAGAGCAACCAAACGGTCGAAACCAAATGCTATGCCTCCATGTGGTGGCGCACCGTAAGTAAAAGCATTCATCAAAAACCCAAACTGACTTTCGGCTTCTTCTTCAGTAAATCCTAATAGTTTGAACATCTTGTGTTGTAGCTCTTTATCATGTATTCTTATGGAGCCTCCACCAATTTCGGTACCATTTATAACTAAATCATAAGCATTTGCTTTAACTTTTTCGGGACTGCTATTTAGCAAAGCCAAATCTTCTTTTTTGGGCGATGTAAACGGGTGATGCATTGCATGAAACCTTTTGTTTTCTTCGTCCCAGTCAAGCAATGGAAAATCGACTACCCATAGTGCCGAATATTTATTATTATCAAGTAATTCTAATCTACTTGCCATTTCTAAACGTAGCTCCGATAATGCATTAAGAGTATGTCTTTTATCTCCAGATAGTAATAGAAGTAAATCTCCTGAATTTGCATTTAGTTTTTCTGCCCATTTTTTCAATTCATCTTGTGAGTATAATTTATCAACTGATGATTTGTAACTCCCGTCTTCATTGCATTTTACATATACTAATCCCTTGGCTCCAATTTGTTCTTGTCTAACAAACTTTGTAAGTTTGTCGAGTTGTTTACGGGAGTATTTAGCACATGATTTGGCACAAATTCCTCCAATATATTCAGAATCATCAAATACTTTAAAACCTAAACCTTTTACAATATTGTTCATATTCGATATTTTCATATCAAATCTTAAATCAGGTTTATCGGTTCCATACATGTTTATTGCATCATCATACGACAATACCTTGAAATTATCTAAATCTATTTTTTTTATAGTTTTAAACAAATGCTTTACCATTCCTTCGAATATATTTAAAATGTCGTCTTGTTCGATAAATGATAATTCACAATCAATTTGAGTAAATTCTGGCTGCCGGTCTTTTCTGAAATCTTCGTCCCTAAAGCATTTTACTAATTGGTAATATCGGTCAAAACCAGCAATCATAAAAAGCTGTTTGAAAACCTGTGGTGATTGAGGAAGAGCATAAAACTCTCCTGTATTTAGCCTTGATGGAACAATAAAATCTCTTGCTCCTTCGGGTGTTGATTTAATAAGTACTGGTGTTTCTGCTTCGATAAAATCTTTTGAATCAAGAAAATTTCTTATTTCTTTTGCCATTTTATGTCTAAGAATAAGTCCTTCTCTTACAACATCTCTGCGTAAATCAAGATACCTGTATTTCATTCTTAACTCTTCTCCACCGTCGGTTTTGTTTTCAATTGTAAACGGAGGTAGTTTTGATTTGTTTAAAAGACTAAGCTCTTCAACTATTATTTCGATATCGCCAGTTGCTACATTTTTGTTTTTATTACTTCTTTCTGTAACAATACCTTTCACAGTTATAACAAATTCACGTCCCAAATTTCTTGCCTGTTCACACATTTCTGGATGAGTTTCCATATTAAAAACAAGTTGAGTAACTCCAAACCTGTCACGCAAATCAATAAATGTCATTCCACCAAGATTCCTAATTTTTTTTACCCAACCACTAAGAGTTATATTTTCATTTATATTAGCTATTCTTAGCTCTCCGCAATTATGTGTTCTATACATTGTTATATTAATTTAAAATAAAAAATTGGCTATCAAGCCTTTTTGCTTACAAATATATATATTTTTATAGTGTATAATTCTACTTTACGAACTTAAAAGATACTAAAAATAAGATATTTAGCATTCT
>JAOZVK010000167.1 GCA_029938185.1 Bacteroidales bacterium
ATGATTTTTCAGGGCTAAAAACCCCCAATTATTAACACCCCAGTCGAAGACCTTAGTTATTCATTTATAAATTTTGATACAATGTTTTCAGCTTCAATAAAAGCCTTCTCCAAGTTTTTATTTATTATAATTACATCAAACGAACTGGCATACTCAATCTCCTCTTTTGCTTTGTTAATCCTTTTATCTATTGATTCTTTACTGTCGGTTGAGCGTAGTTCTAATCTTTTTTTAAGTTCAGCAATCGAAGGAGGCATAATGAAAATAGATAATGCTTTTTCTTTATAGAATTTTTTTATATTTAAACCACCCTTAACATCAACATCAAAAATTACATTATTACCTTTTTCCCATATTCTTTCTAACTCACTTTTTAGTGTACCATAGTAATTGTTTTCATATACTTCTTCCCATTCTATAAATTCGTTGTTATCAATTTTCTTTTTAAAATTGTTAAGTCCTAAAAAATAATAATCTTTTCCATCAACTTCATTTCCCCTTATGGCTCTACTACAAGCTGATATTGAAAATTCAAGTTTAAGTTTTTTTTTAAGTAAATGTTTAACAATTGTTGTTTTACCTGCACCCGACGGTGCTGAAAATATCAGTAATTTGCCCATTTTATTTAATCTTTACTATTTATTATTAAGGTCTTCGACCACACTATATGACAAAAATTATAACTGTAGTAAAATGAATATTTTTGACAGGATTTACATGATTAACATGATAAAAAAACATGTAAATCCTGTTAATCCTGTCCAAATTATGTCAAATAAAAAATGTCATGTAGAGTGGTCTTCGACCTATTTAATGTGGCTTACGCATTAGTACAAAAACAATTTAATCTGAAAGTTATGAATAAGTAAATGTCAAAAAACTTTTGTAACAGTACTTAGCCAAATTTTTCACTCAAAAATCCAAGCCAATTACATTAAAAACTGTATTTTTATTTTTATTATATATTTTTGAAAAATCAAAATCCCACCTCCATTTTTGTTCTTTTATAACTTTTCTTGGTAATTTTATAAAAACAAGATTCTTTTTTTCAATAATTTTTTTGCTATCGTCTATTAATAATTCTTCATAATCTGTGATTAAACAAGACTTACCAACTGGCAGGTCATTTACATGTTTTTGTTGAATAGTTTTTTTAAAATTTAAAATTTCGGTATTACTAAACATATTAAGTTTCGAAATATAATCACAGATCAAAATGTCCAATTGATTTAAAATATTTAGTGAAACAATAAACGAAGCATTTGAAATATCTTTTAAGCCAAATTTATTATTATTAAATAAAATATCATCTAATTTTTTTTTACTTTTTTTACTTTTAATTTCTTTTACAAAATCATACACTTCATATGCTATATTGCTTATATCAGTTGAAACAATTTCAACATTTTTCAGTTTATTAACTTTATTTACAATTTGAGGAGGGTGCACAATATCAACCAAAGTAAGTTTTTGGAATATTTTGCTTAATTCAATAAGCGGAACATCTAATAGCCAACCACTACCAAGTATAATTGCATGTTCTTTACTTTTGTTTTCTGCACTATCCAATAAAAATTTTTTTGTTTTATTTAGATGCTCGTCCCAGTTATCTTTTTCTCTTATATATCTGTTAATTATTCCATTTTGGTCGATTTTGAAACCCATTTTTTTGACTATATTCGTACTTTTTTTAAAAAACATATAATTTAAATTATTTTTATTATACTTTAAATGGTACAATTATTCAATGATACAATGGTATATGATTAACAGCTAATAACAGTTTATTAATGTCAAAACTATAACTATTTTGAGTATATTATTGTGAAATTAATATTAGGCAATTCACAATAAATAATTAGCCAATTTGCACGCAGGTATTTTAAGCTTTAACAATTCAAAAAATATGATAATATCGGGAATATTTGAGTATTTTTTGAAGCCGTTAAAGGTTAAAAGAACAAGCGCAAATGGTTAATTATTATTTGTGATTTGCCTTATGTGTTTATAAGCTACAAGCAAACTTTTATCTATTCACTTTTAACTGTTCACTTATAGGTCAATTTTATTGCTATGCACTTATTGCAATAATAAGCATTTTTTTATTTAAATTATAATTATTAGTATAAAATTCGTATTATTGTGATTGGAGAATAAAAAAATTTACAATATGGGATATGTAATAGCATTCAGTAATCACAAAGGAGGAGTTGGAAAAACAACATCGGTAGTAAATGTAGGTGCAGCGTTGAGCAATAAGCAAAAAAAAGTACTACTAATTGATATGGATCCTCAAGCAAACTTAACCCAAAGTCTTGGTATTAATAAGCCAGAATATACTATTTATGAAGCTCTAAAA
Source organism: Bacteroidales bacterium (assembly GCA_029938185.1). Lineage (GTDB taxonomy): Bacteria > Bacteroidota > Bacteroidia > Bacteroidales > JAOZVK01 > JAOZVK01. Next base: position 2,360 of record JAOZVK010000167.1, read on the forward strand.
GGAGAAGAAGAATTATTTCCAATTGAAATAACTGAAACAATGTATTTAGTAGCTTCAACATTAGACCTTTCGGGAGCCGAAATTGAGCTAAGTTCCGAAGCCGGACGAGAATATATATTAGATGAATTAATAGAACCTCACAGAGAAAAATATGACTACATTTTAATAGATTGTCCTCCTTCGCTTGGACTTTTAACCATAAATGCTTTGACCACTGCCGATGAATTATATATTCCATTACAACCACATTATTTGGCAATTAAAGGTTTAACAAAAATTATTGAGGTTAAAAACAAAATAAAAAAACGTTTGAACAAAAAACTTGAGATAACAGGTGTAATTGTTACTCAGTTCGACAGACGTAAAATATTGCATAGAGATGTCAATGAAACCATAAATACATATTTTCAGGAAAAAGTTTTTGAAACAAAAATACGGGATAATATAGCTCTTGCCGAAGCACCAAGTGCAGGTTTTGATATATTTAGATATGCGCCAAAATGCAATGGTGCAATGGATTATATGAAATTGGCTGGTGAAATTATTGAAAGACACTAACTATAAAACACTGAGTAGTTTAATAAAAGTGAAATTATTTAATTCAGTCTTCATTCCACAGTTGACAGTCTTTATAGCTGTAGACAAAGACTACTTATTTAATTTTTAATATATAAAGTAATGGCAAAAAAAAGTTTTAAAAAAGGCTTAGGTAGCCTTATACAGGATTCGAGGATTGAAGATACAATAAATGATAATGTTGAAAGCAATATTGATAAAGAGGAAGTAGATAAAAAAATTAGTTGGCTAAAAATACAACTTGAAAAAAAAGACAAAGAATTGAAACTTTGGAGAACTGGAAAATTAACAATTGATTTATTTGAAAGTTCATTAAAGGAAAGTAATTTGGAATATATAAAAAAAACTAACAGTTTTAAGAAAATAAAATAATTTCATTTGCAAAATTAGAAATGTTTAAGATTTACAGGATTTACATGTTTAAAATATCCTGTTAATCATGTAAATCCTGTCAAATTATTCCATTTATAAACTTAATCAATTTATGTCTTAATACACTAAGGTCTTCGACCTATTTATAGTTGTTTACGCATTAGTACAAAGATAATTTAATCAGGAAGTTATGAATAAGTAAATATTGAAAAACTTTTGTAACAGTACTTACTTAATTTGGTAGATTCCAAACTTATTATTTTCTAAGTCCTTAATAAGTAGGTTATCATATAAAATCGACACTTTGTAAAGTTATAACTTATTGTAATTCTGGTGTAAACAAAATTATCAATTGTTTATTATCAATTGTCAATTACTTAAGTCGAAGACCTTGGTTTACTAAACTCAAATATGAATTTTGTACAAATAAATAAAAAATAGTCATGAAGACAGAAATAAATTATAAAACAGAAATAGCAAACGAAATACTAAGAATTATAAATGAGGTGCAAAACAAAGAGGCTGCAAGTAAATTTTGGGAAGTTCTTAATAAAATAAAAGCTAAATCGTGTATAGTAAAAAGTGGTATGTGTTCTGGTGATAATATTGATTTTCTTTTGGCTTTTGAAAAAGGTGGAAAAAATAAACCTTTTGATTTATTTATCGAAAATATTGAAGATGTTGCAATGCGGTTTGGTTTTATTTTTGGATTGAAGCCTGAAATTTTCCACTTCAATACTAAATATTATATTGAAGTTGAAACGTATAGTTTTGTACCTTTTAAACTTTTAAAAAATGCCTAAAGAAAGAAAAATTTATTCACGATACAATACCGTATTTCAATAGACATAATATAAAGAAAGGACATGAAAACAGATGAGCATTATAAAAAAGAAATAGCCGTAGAAATACGCCGAATTATGAAAATTGAAGGCAACGAAAAAGCTGCTACTGAATTTCGTGAAACTCTCGGTAAGATAAAACCGAAAACATGCAGAGTAAAAATAGGTTGGAAATCAGGTCACGGAATTAGTTTTACATTAGGTTTTGAAAAAGGCGACGATAAAAATCCTTTTGATTTATTTATCGAAAACATTAAAGACAGTGCTGAAATTCACGGTTTTATATGTGGTTTATATCCCGATATATTTCATTTCGACCCAATACGAACTGTTAATGATGAAAAAATTATGATAGTTAATTTTAAACTAAAACGGCATGGGTAAAGAAAAGGTACAATGCGAAAAATGTAAAAAAGATTTCTTTTGTGACAAACATCACATTCTCCCCAAAGGCATATTCGGTGAAGGAGAAACAGAATATCTGTGTAAAAATTGTCACGATGAATACCATAGATACTTAGGTCATAAATATTTGCAAAAAAAGAATAAACAAACAATGGTATTTTACTTTGAGAAATACTATAGATGGCTTGCAGGACTTTGCATTATTCTTGGGATATTTATAGCAACAATAACTATTTTCACTTAGAATAAATGGCTTCCACGTAAGGTTTTACAGTCTTGTTTTTCAAGTAGTTTTAATCATAAAATTAAAGTAAAGATTAGCAAAACTTTGCGAAACTTTGTGTCAAACTTTGTGTCAAACTTTGTGTAACTTTGCGGTTAAAAAGCGACTAACTTAAAACTGGTAACCGCTAAACGATTATAGTTTTAACATTAGCAAACTGTTATCAATTATTAATCAAAGTATTGTATCATTGAATAATTGTATCATTTAAAGTATAAATTACATATTATTAGAATATTAATAAAATGCGTAAGCAATATTAAATAGGTCGAAGACCTTACATATCAAATATTAAAAAAACTATTTTCATATGACAGAACAATTACAAAAAGTGCTTAGCGAATCGAAAGTAGCACGTTGGACAGCCTTATTATTTGTATCAATTACTCTGCTGACAGGATATTTCTTTGCAGATATAATGTCACCTCTAAAAACAATGATAATTGAAAACAAACAATTAAATTGGAATAACAATGATTATGGCTTATATACTGGAGCTTACTCATGGTTTAATGTTTTCTTTTTAATGCTAATAATTGGAGGGATTATTCTTGATAGAAGTGGAATCAGATTTACAGGAATTAGCTTTTCAGTAGTAATGATTTTTGGGGCAGGTATCAATTATTATGCATTTACTGATAGTTTTTTAAATGGAGGTTTTGCTTATGAATTTTTAGATTCATTTTGGAAAAGTTACAGTCCATCATTAAAACTCGCTTCACTTGGATATGCTTTCTTTGGACTGGGTATTGAAATACTGGGGGTAACAGGCTCGCGTATTGTTGTTAAATGGTTCAAAGGCAAAGAGATGGCTTTTGCTATGGCTCTTCAAGTTGCATTAGGACGAATGGGAATGTTCTGGGTTTTTTGGCATGCACCTCGCATGGCAGGTAGTGAGCAAATTATATCAAGACCACTTGCATTTGGTGTTATAGTATTAGTAGTTGGTTTGGCAACATATTTAGTTTATTCTGTGATGGATTTTAAATTTGATAAAGAAACAAAAGTAGATTTATCAGATGAAGAAGAAGAGTTTAAACTAAGCGAAGTTAGTAAGTTGATGACAAACAAAGCATTTTTGTATATAGCTTTTTTGTGTGTTCTTTTCTACTCAGCAGTTTTTCCGTTTATGAAATATGCATCGGACTTAATGGTAAACAAGTTTGGTGTTGCAGTAGAAACAGCTGGCGATATTCCGAGTCTTCTACCAATTGGAACAATGATACTCACACCTATATTTGGACTTTACCTTGATTATAAAGGAAAAAGTGCGAGCATTATGATACTCGGTTCTATATTATTGATAGTAGTACATTTGCTTTTTGCAATCGGTCCATCATCAGAACTATTGGCAATTGTGCTTATGATTGTTTTAGGAATATCTTTTTCTTTAGTACCAGCAGCTATGTGGCCAGCTGTTCCTAAAATTGTAAGCGAACAATATCTTGGCTCTGCATATTCTCTTATTTTTTATATTCAAAACTGGGGGTTAATGGGTTTTCCAATGATAACAGGTTGGGCATTAGAATATTTTAATCCAGGAGTTACCGAACAAATAAAACAAGGTGTCAGTGCAACTTATGATTACACTATGCCAATGTTAATATTTACATTAACTGGTTTTTTCGGTTTAATTTTTGCTTTTTTGCTTAAAAAAGAGGATAAATTAAAAGGATATGGGCTTGAATTACCTAACAAAGTAAGCTAAAGTATTTTAGCATTTTTCATAAATGTCAAAAAGTAGGTTACACTTTTTTTAATCTTAAAAACCTTATTTTTTATTTAAAACCTTAATAGAAAATAAATATGACCACGATTTCTTAAACCTTATTACCTTATTTATAATAGTTTAAATAAGATAATAATGTTACTAATGACGATTAAACTTTATTTCTACTAAGGTTAAAACAAAAAAAAAAAAGGTTTTAAATCCAAAAAATGTCAAGCGATAAATGAAAAATACCCGAAATTGTTACATTTTTTCTGTTTAAAACTGTTGGTGTGGCTCTGGGCTGGTGTTTTCACCTGCCGCTAACTAGTGTAACAAGACGTAAGTTTCTTTAGTATTATTTAGACAGGATTAACAGGATTTACATGTTTAAAATCCTGTTAATCATGTAAATCCTGTCAAATTATTATATTTATAAACTTAAGCAATTTATGTCTTAATACACTAGTTGTTCCCTTATTGTCAAGTGAAAACACCTGACAGATGCAACTTATTGATAAATAATTGTATCCAACTTCTGACAGGTAACCTATTTTTATAAACAATTGAATGATAATGGTTTTTAAAAAAGCAAGGTTTTTTATGAAGTCTTTATATAATCAATTGATAATTAGACGATTAAGTCTAAACAGTTTCGTTTGAGTGTTTATTTATAATGATGAAAGAAACAATTGTAGGTTTTGGTCGGAAGCAAGTTGCAGTTTTTTACGTAAACGAGAACGTGCTACTTTAATACTACCGTAGTTTTGATACATGACAGCTGCAATATCTTTGGTGTTCATGCCTATTTTAAGAAATATGCAAAGTTTTAGTTCAGAAATTGTTAGTTTTGGAAACTTTTCAAGTAATTTTTTTTTAAAATCAGCATTTGTTGATTTAAATGAAAGTTCAAAGCGTTGCCAACTGTCTTGTTTAATTTTTTCATCAATTTCAATAATAATTTGCCTAAAAATTTCGTTTACCTCTTCATCTGCTTCAATAATCTTACGGCGAAGTTTTTGTAATTGCTTTGTAACAGCTATATTAAATTTATTATTCCTTATCAGTAACAGTGTATTTTCTGCAAGTTCTTTATTTTTATTTAAAATAATTTGATTGTGATATTCCTGCATTTTGAGAACTGACTGAATTCGTGCTGTAAATTCAAGACTGTCTATAGGTTTTCGGATAAAATCTTCGGCACCATTTTCAAATGCTTCAAATAAATTTGAAGAACCTGTCATCACTCCCGTAACAATTATAACAGGTATTTTTTTCGTTTCCGAATTTGCTTTTAATTTTTTTAGGACTTCAAGTCCACTCATTTCAGGCATTTGCCAATCAAGTAAAATTAAATTAGGACTTACTTTATCAAGAATCTCAAAGGCAAGTTTACCCGAACTTGCTGATAATAAATTATAATTAAAATTAATAGCTTTTACAAAATATTCCATTAATCTAATACTTTCATAAGAATCATCTATTAGCAGAATTTCTTTTTCTTTAATCATGGCTAATTTAAAAAATTTCTTTATATAAATGTTAATGACTATCCACTTTCGTACCTTTGATTAAATTTGAAAACTTACAAATTAACATCTATAATAAGGTTTTCTACCTATTTAATGTGGCTTACGCATTTTTATAAATCGCTATCATATAGCTAATTGTATAAAAGAAATGCCGAAAAAACTTTTGTAAAACTACTTAATCTTTCTAAATAGCACCATTATCATGGTTTAACAATAGTTATAGTCCTTACGGATTTTTGATTACACAGGTCTAAATGTCTAAATATTTCATATCTTATATTTTATAAAAATGAACATAGCATCAATAATATTATCTTCGGGTTTTTCAAAAAGAATGAATTTTCACAAAGCATTTCTAAGATGGAATGGTAAAATAAGTTTTGCTGAAAAGATTATTTGTGAATACAATAATATTAAATGTAAAAAAATAATTACTGTCTTAAATCAAGATGTATATGATTATTACAATAAAAACAAATATAGTTTTTTGAATAATACAAAAATTATAGTTAATAAATTTCCTCAAAAGGGACGTTTTTATTCAATAAAATTAGCAGCGCAGGAGATAAATAATATTGATTATTGCTTTATTCAAAATATTGATAATCCTTTTGTTGATAATGATATGTTGAATGTATTATTGAATAACAAAAATAATAACGGGTATTCGAGCTTATTATTCAATAACAAAGGAGGACACCCTATTTTGATAAGCAAAGAAATTATTGATAAAATAAATAAAACTGTTGAGTACAATTTAAATTTTAGATATTTTTTAAATCAGTTCGAAAGAATAAAAATAAATTATAATAATAAAAATATTCTTATTAACATAAATAGTATAGATGAGTATAAAAAATATTTTGGACGACCTACGTAAAGTTATCCGCTTTGTTAAACCGCATGTTTTCATGTCTTTATCGGGGCGTTAGCAAATATATACTATACATATAATCCCAAGCAAGTTATCGTGCCATTATTATTGTGGCACGATATTGCAAATATCCAAACTTATGTGAGTAGCCAAATTTAAAAAATCCTTGAACTTAAAGTTTTTAGGAATAGACTCATAATCAAGTTTTGTAAAAACACTTATGTACAAGCAAGGAAAAAAGGCTCAAAGAGCCATTTTTTTCTTAGCTATCTTCAATTTTAAATTTATATTTTTCAGAAAACTTTTTCTGCATACTAATTAAACTATTTAATGCCTCAGTTATTTTTTTACTCGTATCCTCAGCCAATTGTTTTGTTTTATTTACTTGTTCCTCACCAAATTCATCTTCAGGCAATTTCAAAAGATTTATTATTTCTTTATGTTCATTTTCAATAACAGATTTATATAATTCAAATAGTTTTATTGCTTCATCTCTAAAACTTGTACTACTTCCAAAAGCAGCCATAGAATTAACAACACTTATACCCGAATTTGCTTGTTTTAAAGCTGTATCGTATGCTTTATCCATTTCGTCTGGCTTATAGCTTTTGTATGTATTGTTCAAATCATTAATTTTGTTGTAAATCAAAGTTTGCTGGTCTATTATTTTATCATTATACTCAATTGCCTGTTCGGAAGTTGGACTACAAGCTGCTAATAAAACAAATGCAGAAATAAATAAAACACTTAAAAAATTCTTCATAATAATTTATTTAATTTATAAAAAAATAAGGTCTATGACCTTTTTAATATTGTTTATATATTTTACAGATCGCTATAATACAGTCGTTTGTGAAAAATGTCGAAAGGTATTTTTTTGTAAAATATATTTTGGCTACTCACGTCTGCATATGTAATTGCAAGTATGTTATTGTGGTACAATATTGCAAATATCCAATTTTATGTGTGTAGCCTATATTTTCATTGCAAAAATATAAAATTAGATTAAAACATGAAAAATAATATTAAAATTAAAAGCATAAAGCAATATTAGTGAAAGAAGTCATAAATTGATTAAGTTTACAAATGTAATAATTTGACAGGATTTACATAATTAGGAATTGTTAAAAAATAACTTTCCGATTTGTTTTTTGTAAGATACATATTATGTGTAAACCAATTCGTAATTTATAATTCGTAATTTCCTTATTACTTGCGATTGTTTTAATAAAAAGAACTATTTTTGTGAGTTCTGATACTCTAAACGGTTATAGTTTTAACATTAACAAACTGTTATAAATTATTAATTAAAGTATTGTATAATTGAATAATTGTACCATTGTATAATTGAATAATTGTACCATTGTATCATTGAATAATTGTACCATTGTATCATTGAAT
>JAOZVK010000636.1 GCA_029938185.1 Bacteroidales bacterium
AAAGAATGCTAAACATTTTATTTTCAATATCTTTTAAGTTCGTAAAGTAGAATTAGGCAAATCACAAATAATAATTAACCATTTGCACTTGTTATTTTAAGCTTTAACGGCTTCAAAAAACACTCAAATATTCCCGATATTATCGCATTTTTTGAATTGTTAAAGCTTAAAATACCTGCGTGCAAATTGGCTAATTATAAATTGTGAATTGCTTAAATAAAAATTCAAAAAATGTATTTTATTTAAAATATTGCTAATTATTGGAAATTTATATATATATTTGTGGCGTTATTCGGGGAATGTGTTAAAGATATTAGAAAAATTAAATAAATGGGATTATTTTCGTTTTTATCGCAAGAAATTGCTATTGACTTAGGAACAGCTAACACAATTATTATACAAAATGATAAAATTGTTGTTGATGAACCGTCTATTGTTGCAGTAAACCGTTCGACCGGAAAACCAATTGCAATTGGTAATAAAGCTCAACAAATGCATGGGAAAACTCATGAAAAAATTAAAACTATCAGACCATTACGTGATGGTGTAATTGCTGATTTTAATGCAGCAGAGTTGATGATTAGAGGAATGATTAAAATGATTAATACAAAAAGTCGTTTATTCACCCCCTCATTAAAAATGGTTATCTGTATACCCTCAGGAAGTACTGAGGTTGAGGTTAGAGCAGTACGAGATTCAGCCGAACATGCAGGCGCAAGAGAAGTATATATGATACATGAACCAATGGCAGCAGCAATAGGTATTGGCATTGATGTAGAAGCCCCCGAAGGAAATATGGTAGTAGATATTGGTGGTGGAACAACCGAAATTGCAGTTATATCCTTGGGTGGTATTGTTTGCAATAGATCTATTAGAATTGCTGGCGATGACTTTACAGATGATATTCAGGAATATATGAGACATCAACATAATATTAAAATTGGCGAAAGAACTTCGGAAGCAATTAAATTTAATGTTGGTTCGGCATTACCAGATATTGAAGAACCTCCATCTGATTATATGGTTAGAGGACCTCATCAAATGACAGCTCTTCCTGTAGAAATTCCAATTTCGTATCAAGAAATTGCTCATTGTTTAGATAAATCTATTACTAAAGTTGAAACTGCAATATTGAATGTTTTGGAACAAACACCTCCAGAGCTTTATGCTGATATTTTTAAAAATGGAATATATTTAGCTGGTGGTGGAGCATTGCTTAGAGGATTAGATAAAAGACTGGCTGACAAAACAAATATTCCAGTTTATATAGCAGAAGACCCTTTGCATGCAGTTGCAAGAGGAACAGGTATTGCTTTGGTTAATGTTGATAAATTTCAATTTTTACTTAGATAAGGTCATCGACCTATTTAGTATTGCTCACATTTGAATAATTTTTACGAATATAAAAAAATATACAAATTTAATATAAATAACATTTAGATTATTTCTTGATTATTAGAAACAAAAAGTCTATTTTTAACAAGTAAGTAGTCTAACAAAAGTTTTGTACAATTGGTTACATAACAATAGTTTGCAGAAATGCGTAAGCCACATTAAATAGGTCGAAGACCTTAATATGAAAAATGTAAATAATATAAGCGTGGGCTGTTCTTGTTTGTGATAGTAGGTTTGTGGTTGAACCTCCTTATCGAATAAAGGTTACAGTTCCACGTTTTTTTTTATTTTAAGCTCTTCGACCTATTTAATGTGGCTTACGCATTTTTGTAAATTAATGTCATACAATTAATTGTACAAAAATAAATACCGAAAAACTTTTGTTAGACAACTTAATTCATTTTTTTTGCGTAAATAGTTTTGCGTTTTTTGCGTGGAATTTTATAGTACTTAAAGCCCATTAAATAGTTTGAAAAAGAACAATATATTTAATTTATATATCTAAATTATATATTTATGCGAAGCTTATTTAGATTCATACTAAAGTATCACTTTTTTGTTTTATTTATATCACTTGAATTAATATCATTATTAATTGCAGTAAATAGTAATAAAATAAAAAAATCAATAGTATTAAGTTCAGCAAATTCAATTTCAGGATTTTTATACGAACAAATTGATTCGTATACTTCATATTTTAATTTAAGAAACGAAAATCAAAAATTAGTAATAGAACATACACTTCTTCAAAATAAACTAAAATCATACTTTAAAATAGATACTGCTCTGTTTTATATTGTGAGAGACACTAATAAGTATATGCAGAAATATAGTTTTAAACATGCACGTATTATTAATAATTCGATTCATAAACAAAAAAATTATTTAACATTAAATAAGGGTAAAAAGCAAGGTATTGAACAAGATATGGTTGTGATATCGCCTGACGGTGTTGTTGGAATTGTAATGTCAGCATCAAATAATTTTTCGGTAGTAATATCGTTGCTAAATTCAGAACTGGGAATTAGCGCAAAAATTAAAAAAAATAATTATTATGGTTCAGTAACATGGAATGGAAATGATTACAGATATGCTACACTAAACGAAATACCTAATCATGTGAAGCTTGAAATTGGCGATACTGTAATCACAAGTGGCTACTCTGCTGCATTTCCTGAAGGAATTTCAATTGGCACAATTAAAAAATATAAGCTTAAAGGTGGAGACAATTTTTATGATATAAGAATAATGTTATCAACCGATTTTAAAAAACTATCAAATGTTTATGTTATAAAAAACTTATTGAAAGATGAACAAATGGAAATTGAAAAAAAATCATATTTTGAAGATAAATAAGGGCATCGACCTGATATTTTATATATTCATGGAATAGAGACTTATAGCTCGATGAGAATATTATTAAATAAAAAAATCAGGAAGAAAATTAAAATTGTTGGCGATACTCATACTTTAAAATCTCTTTTTAAAAATACTATTAGCTTCAGATTGTATTTATTTTTATATAAAAATATAATTATAATTCTACTTTACGAACTTAAAAGATACTAAAAATAAGATATTTAGCATTCT
>JAOZVK010000168.1 GCA_029938185.1 Bacteroidales bacterium
CAGGATTAACAGGATTTACATGTTTAAAATCCTGTTAATCATGTAAATCCTGTCGAATTATTACATTTGTAAACTTAAGCAATTTATGTCTTAATACACTAGTATAATATAGTTTTACGCTATATATATAATTAACTGTTATTCAATAAACATACTTTATAAAAGATAGGTAAAACTTTTGCATGTGTACTTATACTGCATATTAAGTAGTTTGACAAAAGTTTTCCTACATTTTCTTTAAATTTTTTATTGAAATTTATCACATACTTTTCACCAACATTATTTAAAGTCATTTCTAACTCTTTTTCTAATTTTGATAAACTTTGATATGCCTCCAAACTAATCCATTCATATTTTATAAATCTCCAAAGAATTTCAATTATATTTAGTTTTTGGGCTACACGTATAGTATTGGACATTATTTTATTTTTTGACAGGATTAACAGGATTGATTTTTATCCTGTTACAAAATGCCTGATAAACAAGACTGTCCAACTTCTGACGGGTAGCCTAGTTTTTGTTAATAAGTAAGGTCTTCGACCTATTTAATGTGGCTTTCGCGTTTTTATAAATCTTTGAAACACATATGATTGCACAAAAACAAATATCAAAAAACTTTTGTAAGACTGCTTAGAACGATATTTATAAAATAGACCTTTTATTCCCTACTCATTAAAATTATCAATTGTAGAACAAACTGTATCTCTATGCACACTGAAAATGGCACATAACTATTTAATAGACTTGCTTTTACCAATAGGTAAAATAAATGATTCCGCCTGCGAATCCTGTTTGTTTTCCATTTTTATAAAGTTCTTATAACTCTGTTTGTTGTTAATCGGTAATTGTTAGAACTTTCTTCATATTTTTTTTTCTGCAAAGAAAATAATTTTATCTTTGTATCCAATACTTATGACGAAAAACTTTTGTAAGACCACTTATATTTATAATTTGCAACATATTTTATTTAGTTTTATAATTATAATTAAGTATTGCCTATACATAATATAGGTATGCATATAACTACAATTAAAAAAAAGATTTGTACAAATTACTTTTAAGTATTTAATTTTGAGAATTATTGATTATATTATATAATTTTAGCGTATAAATTTACTTATAAATTAGTAAAAAACAAAAGGTCAGTACTGGTATTATAAAAACTAATAATTTACAAAATATTATTAGTTCAAGTTTTATTATTTTTTTTATATTTTTCAAGCTGTGTAATCAAAGTCCGTAAGGACGACATCTAAGTAGGTCATTGTATAAAATCGACACTTTGTAAAGTTGTAACTTATTGTAATTCTGGCGTAAACAAAATTGTTAATTGTCCATTATTCATTGTTAATTACTTAGTAGTGTATTAAGACATAAATTGATTAAGTTTATAAATGTAATAATTTGACAGGATTTACAAGATTAACAGGATTTTAAACATGTAATCCTGTTAATCTTGTCTAAGTAATACTAAAAAAACGTATGACTTGTTTTCACTACTTAATTAGCTTATTTACGCTAAAATAATTTTATTGTTATTGATTATTAGATAATTAAAAAAACAACTATATAGATAAATTGGATAAAAAACCTTATATCTTTTCCCAACTTAATATGTAAACCCATATAAAACAGAAAATATTTGCTATTATATATTTAAAAAATAAGGTTGGTTTACATATATTTGTAGATATAATTATACATTATGTAGGCAATGATGCAAATATACTTATACTATCAATGGTTCAATTATTCAATGGTATAATTGTACAATATTTTGATTAATAGTTTATAACATTTTTTAAAAGAAATATTAAAAGAAAAAAATAATTGTCTTAACCTGAATAATTCACAAATTTTCTATTCCTATCAGGTTAAAAAAAACAAACTTATTAATTTAAAAACTTTACTATAGGAATCATTAAAATATAAAAATAATGTTTTTTACAAAAAATAAATTTAAAGTAGGAGATTTTGTTAAAGTAAAAAAAGGAGTAAAACATCCTTACTTAAAAATAGAACTTGATAACTGGCAAGGAAAAGTTGTGGAGCTTGATAGAAAAGGTGTTTATATGGAATTAGACGCTACAACACTTAACAAGCTCGGCAACAACACTATTACACTTTATGGTGAAGACGAACAATCTCCTGATGTTATTTTCATGGAAAGAAAAAAATTAGAATTAAGTAAACAAAGAAATAGCCCTGAAGAAGTTGAAAAAGCTCAAGATAAACTATTTGAGACATTAGAATTGATATGGAAAAATCCAAGTCATATAGCTTTATCTGAAAAATGGGTACGACATTTTCAAAGAAGCGACTATTATTTTGAAATGGAACAAATTGATAAAAACCATTCTGATTTTATACTTTCAACATACACACAATATATGTATAATTACGAAAGAAAAAAACCCAAAGACTGGAATGTTAGAGCAAGCAGAGAAGTTTTGTTAAACTGGGCACCAAACAAAATAACTGCCGAACATGACTTATTTGTATCTTATGGAAAGGTATTATTGAAATTTTTTCAATTTTTGGAAGCAAGGGAGTATCTAAAAACTCGCAGACTTCAAGAACTATTAGAAGAAGTAGGACAAAAAATTGTTGTAAATTCTCAAAAAAGTTCAAACTGGGGGACTGCTAAATCATTTCTTATGAAAGCTCAAAGAAAAGGTGTAAATACAGAAAATCAAAAAGAAATGGCAAAATTCATGCGTAAAGAACAAGAGAATGCTTTAGACAAAATGTTTGAAGAACAAGAAATAAATGAAAAAAACAATTTGTTTAACAAAATAGGACGAAATGAATTAATATCTGTAAAATATAAAAGTGGTAGAATTATTGAAAATATTAAGTTTAAGAGAGTTAAACAAGATTTATTAAATGGAGATTGTAAATTGGTAGATTAAATTTTCTCATCCCTCGCATTTCGCTTTGCTTCATACGGGGCTACCAATAGGTCGTCCCTCCCCGCATTTCGCTTTGCTTCATACGGGGCTACCAATTGGTCGTCCCGATGGGACTTTATAAATACATTAAAATGATTTAACAAGCAAGTTGTCAGGTAGTTGAAGACCTTGAAAAAAAAATATAACTATATATGAAAAATAATATACTATCAATTGACTGTGGAACACAAAGTTTAAGAGCTTTACTTTTTACAGATAAAGGTATTTTAATAGAAAAACATAAAATCGAATATATACCTTATTATAGTGATAAACCCGGTTGGGCAGAACAAGATCCTAAAACTTTTTGGAACGCATTAATAAATGCAACCAAAAAATTAAAGGATAAAGTCCCAATAGAATTTGATAAAATTGCAGGTGTAGGTATTACCACACAACGTGATAGTATGATAAATCTGGATAAAGACGGGAATCCGCTTCGACCAGTAATTACATGGCTTGACCAACGAAAAGCTCCTGCAAGTTATAAACCAAATCCCTTAATGGGATTGATTTACAAATCAGTAGGAATGCATGAAGCTTTGCTAAAATCACAAACATCAGGAAAATGTAATTGGATTCGTAAACATCAAGCTGATATTTGGAATAAAACATATAAATATGTTCAGGTTTCGGGATATTTAAATTATAAACTCACTGGCAAATTTGTCGATTCTATTGCCTCACAAATTGGTCATATTCCTTTTGATTATAAAAAAATGAAATGGGCTTCGAGAAATCAAATGTCATCAAAATTATTCCCTGTTGAAAAAGAGAAGCTTGTTGATTTGGTTGAACCTGGAGAAATTATTGGAAAAGTAAATAAATTAGCTTCAGAATTAACTCATATTCCAGAGGGTACACCTGTAATAGCCTGTGGTTCGGACAAGGGTTGCGAAACAATTGGAATGGGAGTAGTTGATAACAGTATGGCAAGTTTGAGTTTTGGAACTACTGCAACTGTACAAACATGTACTAAAAAATATTTTGAGCCTCAAAAATTTATGCCAGCTTATCCTGCACCTTTACCCAAACATTATAATCCAGAAATTGAGATATTTAGAGGATATTGGATGATAACATGGTTTAAAAACGAAATAGGATACAAAGAAGTTCAAGATGCAGAAAAAAAAGGCGTGGTTCCTGAAATTATTTTAGATAAATTCTTAAAAGAAGTTCCCCCAGGTTCAATGGGATTGATGATACAACCATACTGGGGACCAGGACTTAAAACTCCAAATGCAAAGGGAAGTATGATTGGTTTTGGCGATGTTCATACAAGAGCTTATATATACAGAGCTGTTATCGAGGGGCTTGCATTTGCATTACTGGAAGGATTGCATAGTATTGAAAAATCGGGTGGTTTTAGAGCAAAAAAAGTTGCAGTATCTGGTGGGGCTTCACAAAGCGATGAGATTTGTCAAATATCAGCAGATATATTTAATAAACCACTTGTTAGAGGGAAAACTTTTGAAACTTCGGGCTTGGGTGCTGCAATAGTTACCGCTGTTGGAGTCGGTATTCATTCTTCCTTCGAGGAAGCAATTAAAAACATGGTAAAATATGATAAAACATTTACTCCCAGTAAGGAAAATGTAAAAATATACAGTAAACTATTTAATAAAGTTTATAAAAAATTATATCCAACACTAAAGGATATTTATAAAGATATAAGAGAAATAACAGGATATCCTGAAAAAATTATTTAAGGTCTTCGACCTTTTTAATGTTGCTTACGCATTCTATTAACATTATAATAATAAAGTATTATAACAAAAATTAAATATCAAAAAACTTTTGTTAAACTACTTAAATACTATTACATAAATTTTAAATATTATGAGCGATAGAAATTTTACACCCAATTGGTATGAAGAACGACCTCCAAAAAATTCTTATAGGCGTTTACTAAAATGGGGTGATTTAGAAGAGTTTAAACATCCGAATAAGAGATTGTTTACACTAATGAAAGAAACATTTAATTTAACAAATGATGACTTTCGTGAAAGACAAAAAATGGGTCTCGAACAGGTTGACTATGACATACCTTCAAAACTTAGTAGTGAACAAACAGAAAAATTTATTGAAATTGCAGGAGCAGAAAACGTAAAAACTGATAATTACACAAGATTGCGTGTTTCTTACGGAAAAACAATGATTGATTTGATGAGACTTCGTGAAGGAATTGTCGAAAACATACCTGATATTGTAATAAGTCCAAGAAGTAAAAAAGATATATTAGAAATAGTACAATATTGCAATCAAGAGCTTATCCCGATATATGTATATGGCGGAGGATCTTCTGTAACCCGTGGAACCGAAGCTGTAAAAGGAGGTGTTTCATTGGATATGATTTATATGAATAAAGTTATTGAGCTAAATGAAACAAATCAAACCATAACTGTTGAACCTGGAATTACAGGACCCGATTATGAAAAAATACTAAACAATGCAGTAAGTGAATTAGATGCCAAAAGAGCTTATACATGTGGTCATTTTCCGCAATCGTTTGAATTTACTACTGTTGGTGGTTGGGTTGTTACACGTGGTGCAGGTCAAAACTCAACATACTACGGTAAAACCGAAGATATGGTTGTTGCTCAGGAGTATATAACGCCAAGTGGAATAATTAAAACTGGTGAATTCCCTGCACACTCATGCGGACCGGATATTGACCAACTAATGATGGGTAATGAAGGTGCATATGGAATTTTGGTATCTGTTACAATGAAAATTTTTAGACATATGCCAAAAAATCAATATCATTTTAGCTATATGTTTAAAAACTGGGAAGATGCTAAAAATGCTGCTCGCGAAATTCTTCAAAGTGAATTTGGCAAACCATCAGCATTTAGAATATCAGATGCAGAAGAAACTGATGTTGCTATGAAATTGTATGGTATTGAAGGTTCTCCTATTAGCTCACTTTTATCCAGAAGAGGATATAAAAATAACGAAAAATGCTTAATGCTTGGTTATACTGATGGAGAAAAAGATTTTGCAAAACTTGTAAAAAATAAACTCCACAAAGTTTGTAAAAGTTATGGAGCTATGAATACAACACCACTTGTTGCTATGAAATGGAAACAAGGCAGATTTAAAGACCCATATTTAAGAGAAGATTTAGGAGACTATGGACTTATGATTGATACTTTAGAGTGTTCGGTTAGTTGGAGTAATATGGAAAATGTACATACTGGAGTTCGCAATTTTATAAAAAGTAGACCTAATACAATATCAATGACTCATATTTCGCATTCATATCACCAAGGTGCAAATTTATACTTTATTTTTATTGCTAAAATGGATGATATCAAGGAGTATAAAGAATTTCAAAAAGGTGTATTAGATAATATTCAAAAATTTGGAGCTACAATGAGCCATCATCATGGTATAGGAAAAATGAATGCACCATGGCTTGAAGGTCAAATAGGTAAAAATCAGATTGAAATACTAAGAACATTAAAAAAACACTTTGACCCTAACAATATTATGAATCCAGGAGGTACATTGGCTCTTGATTTAGATGAAAAAGATAAACGGATTATTAAAAAGTAAATAATTTAAGGGCATTCCTAAAACATTGGCTTCTGAGTTACTTTGAACTCATACTTTAGGAGTACCTTTATAAAATATAATATTAAAAAATAAATTATTTCCTAATGAAAAGAAATGATAATTTAGAAAAAATAAAAAATGAAATATTCGATATAGCCATAATTGGTGGAGGTGTAACTGGTGCTGGAATATTACAAGAAGCCAGTAAAAAAGGATATAGAGCTATTCTTATCGAAAAAAATGATTTTGCAGGTGGTACAAGTAGCAAATCGGCAAAACTTATTCATGGTGGTTTGCGATATTTACAATACGGACAAATAGGTCTTGTAATGGAGTCATTGACCGAAAGAGATTATTTGTTATCAAATTTTCCACATATTGTAAAACCAATACCTTTGATGTTTCCTTCATACAAATCGAAATTTGTAATTGAGGTGGGTATGTTACTTTATCAATTTTTTAGCAAAAGCGAAAAGATACCTAAGTATAAATCTCTAAATAAAGAACAAACTGTTAAAGAATTTGCTGCTATTGAGCAAGACAAGTTAGAAGGAAGTTTTATATATTATGATGCATTAACCAACGATGCCCGATTAGCAAACGAAGTTATATATTTAGCTGAAGATAGCGGTAATGCTTTTGCTTTTAATCATTTAGAATTTAAATCTTACGAACAAACTGCCCAATCATTAAATATTGAATGTTATGACCATGTTGAGAAAAAGGCTGTGACAATAAAATCTCAATATATTATAAATGCAGCAGGTCCATGGGTAGATAAGGTTTTGAATAGTATTGAAAAACAAGATAAACAATTTGTTGAACCTGGCAAAGGAATACATATTGTGTTATCTCAAGACAAATTTCCTACTATAAATGGTGTGCTGTTTGAATCATATGCCAATGACGAAAGAATGTTATATGCTGTGCCATGGGAAAATAATTCGGTTATAATTGGTGCAACTGATACTTTGTACAAAGATGATTATGATAACGTACCAATAAGCGATGACGATGTAGATTATTTAGTAAACGCTGTACAAAAATTTGCACCATCACTAAATGTAACACGTAAAGATATATTAAGTACATTTGTTGGTTTACGACCTCTTTTTAAAGAAGAAAATAAATCGACAAAAGATATGTCAAGAGATTTTAAAATTTGGTGGACAAACGATAGAGTACAAAGTATTGTAGGAGGAAAACTAACTACCTTTAGGTCGATGGCAAAAACTTGTTTGAAAAAATTTAAGAAAAAAACAAAGTATATTCCAACTTCTGTATCTGCTTTTGCTAAACGTAATCTTATAGATACCCAATCAATTAACACAGAATTGATAAAGTCAGTTGAAAAAAGATATGATAGTTCGGCATCAGTAATATTTCAATTATGTTTGGAAAGAGAAGATTATCAACAAATTGTTCACAAAGATTTTCCTGTATATATAGCTGAGTTAATTTATTTTATGAGACATCAACATGTTTATTATATTGATGATATGCTAACTCGTAGATTTTCGTTAAGATATGTTTTAGCAGGTATAAAATCCTATAAAGAGATTGTAGACAAAGTTATTTCGATAATGAAAAAAGAATTACAATGGTCGGATATTGAAGCAGAACAAGAGAAAACACAATTTATATTAATGATTGAAGACAGATTAAATATCAAGAATTAAGGTCTTAGACCTATTTAATGTGGCTTACGCGTTTCTGTTAATACTCTGATAATATTAAAAAAGTGTGTATCAAATAATATTGATACACACTTAGTTTACATAAATAACAATTATTCACCATCTTTTGCTCTTTGAATTGATTCTGATACATTAATTATATGGTCAGCTAATTTTTCAGAGGTCGAGTATAGTTCAGTAAATATAATACCTGTATTATAGTCATATTTTTTGCTCTCAACATTATGTATATGCTCTTCTCTTAATTGATTTCTGTAATTATTAATTTTATCTTCTATTTCTACAGCTTTAGTATAATCAATTTCAGAGTATTTACTTCCAAGGTTTTTATTCATTTCAGCCAAAGCTTCGTCAATAAGCGAAAACATATTATTTATTCTTTTATTTAGCTCATCAGAAAATACTATTTTACCTTCCTTTTTCCTTTTCAATGCTTTTGCAATATTATTGGCTGAATCTGCAATGCTTTCAATATCATCAATAAGCTCAAACATTGCCCTTATTTGTTTTGCACCTTTATTACTTAATCTTGATTCACTTACAGATGTTAAATAATTTGCAATTTCAATTTCTACATCATCTGTTATATCTTCATACTTTTGTATTTTGTTAAATAAGTTTTCAAAATCTTTATCTTTATCTATTATAGATAATTCTTTTACAAAATCAAACATTTTTGTAGTTGTAGTAGCATAAACAGCAATTTCTTTTTTTGCTTGAAATAAAGACATTTCAGGAGTAGACAGTAAACCTATTTTTATATGTTTTAATTTAAACTCTTCGTCTGCCTCTTTATCTGGAACAAGCTTTATTACAATTCTTTCAATAAATTTAGCAAACCAAACCATTACCAACACATTAAGAATATTGAAACTTGTGTGAAAAATTGATAATGCAATTGGTATTGATGCTGCTTCAACCATAGGAGAGGCTGCACCTGTTGATACAACAACCCAAGTTACTAATTTAGTAAAAGGATAAAATAAAATCAAAATCCATATTACGCCGAATGTATTAAATATTAAGTGGGCTCTTGCTGCTCGTTTTGCCGACACATTGGCAACCATTGCCGCAAGATTTGCTGTAATTGTTGTTCCAATATTTTCTCCAAGAACCATTGCTGCTGCAACTTCAAAAGGAATAATACCATTGAAACAAAGCACTAATGTAAGAGCCATTGTTGCACTTGATGATTGTATAACTACTGTTAATAAAGTACCTACAAGAAGGAATATTATTAATGTAAGGTATCCCATGTCAATAAAGCTTCCTAAAAAATTCAACACTTCGGGATTGTTTTTTATATCAGGTACTGCACCTTTTAGGTATTGCAAGCCAATGAAAAGTAATGAAAAACCAACTACTATTTCGCCCCAAGACTTCCATGTTCTATTTTTCGAAAACAATAAAGGAAACCCTAAACCAATAAGTGGTATTGCCAAAGCACTCATTTTTACTTTAAATCCTAATATTGAAATCAACCATGCAGTAATAGTTGTACCTATATTTGCACCCATAATAACTCCTATAGATTCTATTAAAGATAACAAACCTGCATTTACAAAACTAACAACCATAACAGTTGTTGCCGAAGAAGACTGAATTACAGATGTTATTATAAAACCTGTAAGTATTCCTTTTACTCTGTTTGAAGTCATTGCGGCCAAAATTGAACGCATTTTGTCTCCTGCTACTTTTTGAAGCGACTCACTCATTAGTTTCATTCCGAAAAGGAAAATACCTAACGAACCAAGTAGTGTTAAAACATCAACAATTCCATATTCCATTTTTTACTTTTTTAAGGATTAATAAATTAAAATTATTTGTTATTAGTATTTCAATTTTAAAAAAACACACACTGTAATTAAACAAAAGTAAACAATCCAGCTAATAAAATACAAAATATTTATATGATATTTTACATGTTTTGTTATTTTAAATTATTAAAAATAAAATTTATTATTTTGCAGTTTCATACTAAGAATAGTATAATATATAGTCCATTAAAATTACATTAAGTAGTCTTGCAAAAGTTTATCGGCATTTGTTTTCATATAATTTATTAGTGTCCATCTATAAACTCAATAAAATCGCAAAGCGATGACCTATTGGTAACCCACGATGCTAATCGTGGGT
>JAOZVK010000007.1 GCA_029938185.1 Bacteroidales bacterium
AATAACAAACTAATCTATCAAAACGGACATTTATTTAATACCTATTCCTAAATTATTATTTTTGTAAATCATATAAAATTGCTTTTATAATATTTTCAACTCCGTTTGCAATATCTACAATTGTTGCATCAAGCATATAGCATGGAGTGGTATAAATATTTAATTTTTTATCAATAATCACTTCACCATGTTTTGTATTTTCATGTACAGCACCCATTTTTTCAATAGCTTGTGCAGTTCCAATATCCTGTCCAATAGTAAGCTTAACATTTTTCAAAACTCTTGCTATTATTGCTGGAGATATACAAAGAGCACCTATTGGTTTACCTTTCTCTACCATTGATTTAATAGAATTTTCAATATCTGTGTTTACTGAGCAGTCAGCTCCATCGAAAGCAAAGGTTGAAAGATTTTTTGCTACACCAAATCCTCCAGGAAAAACTAAGGCATCGTAGTCTTCTGCATTAAACTGCTTTAATTCTTTTATTTTTCCTCTGGCAATTCTAGCTGATTCGATTAAGACATTTCTTTTTTCATCCATTTCTTCACCTGTAATATGGTTTATTACATGATGTTGGTAAATATTTGGTGCAAAAATATCATAATTAGCTCCATTTTTCATAATAGAATATAATGTCATTGTAGCTTCATGTATTTCGGCTCCATCGTATACACCATTTCCAGATAATACTACAGCAATTTTTTTTGAATTATTCATATTCTTAAAATTTAGTTCATTTTATTTCATAAAGTATTAGTGCATAATAAAGAACTCAAAAAGCTTATCTGATATTTCGGATAATTTGTTATAATCAGGTTTGTGTTTTCTATTTATAGTTTGATAATCTTCACATAATTGTAATGCATACGTCATATTTCTTATGTTCACCCATTTTATATCATAGGCTATGTGTGCAGGCATTTCTTTTATAATTGTATTTTCAACATGTATTTTGAAGCGTTCATTTTGAAATCTTTTAGGCCATGTTGGTAATAAGATTGTTGTTATAAAAGAATAGGGGTCATCAGCTAAATGAAATAAGTCATAATGTTTTGTATAATATGTCACAACCGATTTATGGTTTACAATTCCTTCATCTAAGTCTTTAAAAAATTCAATTTGAGCATAAATTGCTTCTTCTGCAACTTGGGTAGAGTTATAAAACTTTACACTATCAATTATTTGCTTATTATTTTCATCTTTTATAATAATTTTAAATTGATTGATAGCATTTATTTCAATATTAAAATTTTCTCTATTGGTTCCAAGTTTAAGAATTTTATCAACTAGGTTTTCTCTTTCTTTAAAAGTAAAATATTCATCGTATTTAAAAAATGGTTCTGCTTGATTATCTAATATTGCAAATCTAAAATATTTCATTTTTAAATTTGGGCGATATAAAATACGTTCAATTATATGAATTGCTTCACTTAATTCGGATATATTTTTTACTTTATTTGTTAGTTTCTTGATAACGTCCTTGGATAATTGTTCTGAGTCAAAATCTTTTTTTAGATGTGCAATATTTTTTCTATCATTATCATAGATAAATATTTTATACTTATCTTCGTTTTTATGTACTTCAAAGTTATTTTCATCAGTTGCATAATAATAAAAAGTTTTTTCGGAATCATAAACTATATTATTATTAAATTCAATTTCAAAATCATTTTCTGAAATTTCATGCTTCTGTAAATCACTGGAACTAATCTTACTATACAACCTAAAATCAGAAGAATAAAAATTTTTTGGAAATTTTTTGGAATTGTGTTTTATTTTCAACAAAAGGTTTAACCTGTACTCTAAGCCTGAGATATTTTGAGGATCATCTTTATCTGCAAAAATATTTTTAAAAGCTAAACCTCTATTTTTGCTAATATTAATATATTCATTTAATACACTTAATTTATTATTTATTAATTTTTGTTGTCTATCAGACTCATTTTCTAAATCGAAACGATAGACATCATAATCAAATGCAAATCGTGCTAGCAAGTGGTCTAAGACTCTATTTCTTCTATCATAAAATATTTCTTTATTCTCAACAATATCAAATAATATTTTTTTAAAGTCTTCTTTCTCATTTTTTACAAATTTATCCCATTCTTTCTTTACTTCCTTACTATTATCTACATCAACATTTCTTTTAATACAGTCATTTATAAATGGTTGATATATATATTCAATACCGGAAATATTGAATAACGTTTGTGTAAAATATGTATTATCAACATCTTCTATTGAAAATAATTTATTAATATTGTGGAGTTGAGCAAAATAATTTGCCATTATTTGCTCAAAAAACATTAAATAAGATTTAAGTTGTTTTGCTTGGGCTTTTCTACTTATAGGTACAGAGGGTGGTAACCCTAATTCGCCAATACCATAAGTTTCAGGAAATTCGTTTTGTAATGAGTAGTATTTGCTTAAATCTCTATACATTCCTTCTTTATGGTCAAAATCAAGTTTCTTATGAATTGAGTGAATATTTCCCTTTCTTACAATTTTATCTATATTATTTTTAATATCTATATCGACTTTAATTTCTTTGCCTAAATTAAATATTCTAATTTTAGAATTTTCAAAATCAAAAACAGGAACTTTTCCTGTCTCAACTTTGTATGACCATTTATATATATTATCCTGATTATCTTTCATTGAAACCTTTCTAATAAAGGCTATATCGTCAACATCCATTAATAAATGTACAATATCAGAAGTATATAAATCTTCTTTAATTTTTAATTCTTCTAATTCTTCATCGATAACAAATCCATTTTTTAATATAGGACCATTAAATATTTCTTCTGTTTTAAATCCTTTTTCAATCAGTTCGGCTAAACTATGAAAGGTTATTGTTGGAGATAAATATTGTACAAGTTCTGCGTATATATGTGTTAATTGTTCCTCTACTTGAATATTTTGTTTTATTTCAATGTCAATTTCGAAAGCTATCAGCTCTTGTTCAACAAACTTTATTGTATTAAAATCTTCACACAAATTACGATTCATATTTAAAAGCAAATCAATATCTTTTTTTATAATAGCCTGTGCAATTTCATCATTAAAATCAACATGTAATTCAATGT
This sequence comes from Bacteroidales bacterium, assembly GCA_029938185.1. Taxonomy (GTDB): domain Bacteria; phylum Bacteroidota; class Bacteroidia; order Bacteroidales; family JAOZVK01; genus JAOZVK01. Next base: position 3,091 of record JAOZVK010000007.1, read on the forward strand.
CAATATCATATATACCAGAAAATTCTGGAAATACTGTAGATGGGCGAATAACGGAGTTTTTAATACCTTCTATATCTAATAATATTTTTCTAAAATCAGATATTGTTAAAGCTTTTGAACTTAGAATTTTGGAAGCATCAAACAGTGAATCTTTCATTTTTAGCTTAGAACTTGCTTTTTCGGCAAGAATATCTTTTACACTATGCCTAGCTCTATAGCCCAATTCAGTCATCACATAACATAGATTTTCTAAAATAGTTATTCCAGGATCATGGATATTATAATCAGTCCATACCTTTCCTGATAATTTTTGTATTTGTTCAATTCCAATATTTTTCAGGAATTGATAATCCATTACATCGTGTGTAGCTTCTTTTATTTTAATACTGACAGACTTATCCATTATTTGTCATTGTTATTATTATCAATATCTTTGTTGCTTGCTTGCAAATGAATTTTCTCTATAATTTTATATACTTTAATAAAAGGTAATTGTCCAAGTGCTTCAATTATTACATTTACTTCTTCAACTGTTAGATTTAATTTTATTTCGTTCACTTTTAAAATAATTTAGTTACATTATAATTAATAAAAACTCCAGATCCTAGGTCTCTTTTTGTTCTTATTTGTAGTCTATAATCAAAATATGAACCAGTCCATCTTAGATCAATTCTATTTCTACTCCTTCCAAAGAAGCCTTGTGTTTTTTTTATAGCACCTCTTGAGTTGCCATATGCACTTACAGCTATTGAATGTGTTATGGCATGTGCTCCCTCTCTTCCAACAACACAAAGTACTTCAAAAGCGTTGTAATGATTAAGTTCTGTTATAATATCATGCCAATCTCCATCAGCAGGTACTTCTCCAGTAGCATAATATCCAATTCTTCCTTTCATTCCTATAAAACCATCAACTTCAAGTTTATCTCTTGGTTGAGTTGTACCTATTCCAATGTATCCTCCTTTTTCAATAAAAAGTCTACTCTCGGTATCAGAAATATTAAACCCTTCATTCCCTTCATCAGATTTCATACTAACTGTCCATGTTGGTCTTAGGTCTTCAATATTTTTATAAAAATGTAAAATTTCATTATTTGCTCCTTCAGACTTAATTTTTAATGCTTCAGCATGTTTTTTCCAGGCTCCATCATCTTCTTGATTTATAAAAGAGTCGATTAAATCGTGAAAATGAGTCTCTTTAGGAATACTTCCTTTCAAAAAGTAATTTTTTAATACAGCTCTATTCTTTATTGACATAATTAATTTTTTTATAATTAAGGTCTTCAACCTATTTAATATTGCTTACGCACTTTAGGAGTTAAAAACTAAAAATTAAAAGATTGTGTTCATTTTTTATTTATAATATAATAAATAGTGTTAGGGCAAAAAAAGGAACAAACTTCGTAATAGTTGTTTATAGTTTAATTATTGCAACATCATTTTTAATTTCTTCTTTTTTATTTTTTTTGCCTTCAACTCTCCAGTCAATGTTTATCATATTTTTACCTATACCCTGTTCTGTTTTTTCAATTGTTTTGCGTTCTATAATAAAATCAGTTTCAACAATTATATTACCAAGTGCCTCGGATTCTCTAACTTTTTCGCCAACTAAATATATTGACTGCTCTTCGGCTGGTATAAAAACAGATACAGAAGTTTTTGGTTTTAATATAACATTATCTTTAGCAGCTTCATCGTAATTTACAATTACTCCATCGACAATATGATATACTGCAAAGTTTAATACATAATCTATGTATTCTCTTTTTTCTAGATAATATAGTATATCAAATCCATGTAGTATAGTACTTAGATTGTCTCCTACAATATCTTTAGTATACCATGGGTTAAGTGCATTTTTAAGGTCTTTTTCAACAATTTGAAGATATAACTTTTCATCATATTCACTTCTAAATTTAACATCAAATCTTACTTTAACATGTTCATAAACTGGGTTTAAAATATATAGTTTTATAAATGGAGATATTAAATTACTTAAGTAATTGTTAATATTTTTTAATTTTGAAATATTAAACTTTGGTTCTTTTATGTTTTCAATATCTTTTTCGGCAACAAAAGGTAAGACGACTATTAAAACACTACCTGGTTCTTTTTTCATATTATCATTTGTACTATTCAAGCAGATAGCTCTAAAGATATCTGGAAACTTTTGAAGGATAATATGCTCGTAGTCCCATTCGGTTATTGCTCTATTTTTATGTCTTAATCTTTCGCTCACTCTTATGTCAAAATCAATCTCGGATTCTTCGGGCTTTCCTCCAAAAGATTTATATGGTTGAAATATTATATTAACATCGTCATTGTCTTCTACAAATGTTTCTATAGTATTTGCAGGCAATGCTTTAATCAAATGTTCTACAGAATTATTGTTATTTTCATATATTGCAATAGCTGCTTGACATTTAATATCAATAATATTTCCAACAAAACCAGCATTAGATTTTTTTCTGCATTTTAACCAAATATAGTTAGGAGGACATAATGAATTGTTTTTTAGTGTTTTTTCATTATAATGCTCTTTATCATATCCAGATAAATCAAAAATAATTACTCCTGAATGTATCAAGTCATGAGTAGTATCCCTTATTATTTGGTCATCAAGTAATTTGCTCCATTTATTATTATTTAGAACACTCCATTCACTATTTTCTTTTCCGTGCGTACTTCCTGCACTAAATTCATCAATTTGAAATAACATGGATATATTTCTAAGCTTATTTATTCCTGTTATACCTACATATACCTCAATATCGTTATCATAGTTTGGTATAAACTGCATAGCAGAACCAAGTTGTTCAGAAACAGGTAATACTCCAAATGGATGTAAATGATATAAATAAGTCTTATTTTGTAGATCTTGTTTATTTAAATCTACTATTACAGAAGCAACATAATTTATCGAAATATTTTTAAGAGTTGGAGTCCATGGTTCATTAATTTGCTCATTAGACTTGTTAGCGATAGTTTGTTTTATTATTTGAGGGTATTCTTTATTTCCAAAGCCATTTGGGGGGAAATTAAATTCAAGTTTTATAAAACCATTCCTGGATATATTACTAAACATTTCTTGATTATTAATCACAGGAGTTTTGCCCTTAAAAACAGAATTTATTTTTTCTAAATCAATATCATCTATTATTCTTATTCTATTTATTGGATTAATTGGCTCATCTTTAAGCTCTTCGTCTTCAAATAAATTTATTACTTGTTGATTTGTAGAAGGTATCCATTTTTTTTCATGTAATGCACTAATCTTAGCTTTAAATACATCATTACCATCAATAAAACTGTATCCTTGATAATATTCAGCAAAACCATTTTCGTTTAAAGGAATATCAAACCACTCAAAGTTAATATGCAATTCTTCTAATTGTTGACTAAAAATAGTTTCATGCCCAATATAAAATGTTGAGCCAAGTATAGGTACTGATGAAAATGGCTCAAATGGAATATTACTATCAATTAATCCGTAATCATTTTGGAGTTTTAGGTTTTTCACTCCATAAACTTCAACCATAAATTGGATTTTCTCAATAATAAAATCCTTAATATACCTATAAGCAAAATTATTGTTTTGATTTATTACAAATTTAAAAACAGGTAGTTTGTTTAATTTGGCTTCGGGATAGATATCTTCAATACACCTGTCAATTGATGGATAAACAATATCTAAGTCAGCCGAAATTTCGAGTTGATTTAGGTATTCATTAGTTGCCTCAATATATACAAATTTACATTTTATATCATTTTGAGGAATATCAAACCAAAGTTGTTCATCGTCTTCAATTGTTGAATAGCTTATATCAAATAAGCCACTTGCCATATCATCAAGTTTATAGTAATCATTTGTTGTATCTTTTATTATTTCGTCAGTAAAAATTCTTACGAAATTATCAAATTCGTATTGATGAAAATGAAAAGTAAATTTTAGTTTTCTTTGTCCTTCTTCTAATTTGAGAAAAGAGCTTGCCAAAACAAAACCCAGTTTATAATTATTTTCTGTTTTTGAATCTCTATTCAAATATACAATGTCAATATTGGGGTTTGTTTGCAACTCTTCTTCAATGTCATCTGTATTTATTACAGCTTTAATCGAACTTACTTTTGCTCTATTTATAGCTACATCATTGGTTAATTTATAAACTAAATCATTACCATCTATATCTTTTTCAGCTGATAATTTTTTTCCTTCTTTAATATGTAAACTATCAATATCATCGTAAAGTTCAAAAACTACATGGACTTCATCAGGTATTTCTTCTTTTTTCTTAAATTTTAAGATTTCTTTATAATAATAATCAAGGTGTCGTTTTGTAAAACTATTTATATCGTATTGAGCCTGTTTATAAATTTCGATAAATGCAATAAATAATGATATATGTGGTTGAACCTCCTGAGAATCATTAAGTTTATATTTAACATATCTTTTAGAGCTATTAACTATTGTTTGTATAATATCATTTAGAGTATGAAAAATAGGAAACATTATTTTTAGAACTTCACCTATTTTTTTATTAATCTCTGTTTCTAAAAAATAAAAATTATCATGTGCTGAAGCAGCCAAATTCCAATGCGATGAGCTATGAAAATTGTATTGTTTTATTTGTTTATCACATAAATTTTCTTTTATCGCCTCTTCCTCAATTTGGATAAATTTAGAAACATGAGTATTAAGACGATGCTTAATTAGTTTTTTTATTTCAGAATTAAAATCTCTTATACTTTCAGTATTTTGTTGCCAAGTTTCAATTTGTGCAAACAATTCGTAAATATAAGTAAATATTTTGCTTACATTTGTTTCGTTTTCATTCTGTATATTATCAACTATTTGATTATACTTTGTTTCAAACATTTTTGCATCTACAGAACTAATTTGAATTAAAAGTATAGTTATATCATTGTTGAAAAAACTAAACCAATTTCCACTAAAATGGTTATCACGGTCGTAATAACTAAGTATTTGTGAAAATTTTGAAGCAAATTCAACAAAATCATATAATGATTTTTCATCAACTTTAAAATAATCAGGTTCTAGTGCTTCTAATTTTCTTAAACTCTGACTTGTTCCAAGATTACTACCCATTTATTTATATATATAATATTCAATTTAAAAATATTGAATTACAGACTTCGTCTGTTTTATTATTTATAACTGTATTTTTAAAAATTAAAAACCTCATGTTATATAATTGTACAGTTTTAGACGGAATTTACTGATTTATATCAATAAAGCAATTCACGAACTAAGGTTTTCGACCTATTTATAGTTGTTTACGCATTAGTATAAAAAACAATTTAATCAGAGAATTATGAATAAGTAATTACCGAAAAACTTTTGTAAGACTACTTAATAACAACGTTATATTAATATTATGATAGGTCGAAGACCTTACAAATTTGTTCCTTCTGATATATAGAAAGGATATACCATATTTGTTCGTGCATTAGTTGTTTTAACAATATACTTTATATCAATGTAAATAATACCTTCTTTTCTTCTGGGTATAAATTTTATACTTTCAACTGTTATTCTGGGTTCGTAATTTATTATAGCATTATATACCCTTGTTTCAATAAATCGTTCAAGAGTTAAACTTAAAGATTCGAAAAGTAAATCGCTTAAATCGCAACCATAATTTGGTATCATTAAACGTTCACCTAATTTTGTAGAAACTAAAATCTCTAAACTTTCTCTTATATCTTGATCTCCCTCTGATACTACAATACCTCCCTTACCAATATCAAATTCAGGTGGAAAAGCCCAGCCTTTGCCAATAAAAGGTATATCTTTTATTCTGTCTGCCATATTTTTATCCTCCTATCATTACTGTTGGAAATCCTACAACAACCGAACCTCCATGAGCGGTGGTATCTCCCATTCTAACAGCTGGTTTTCCACCAATTAGAACTGTAGCCGACCCTTTTATTATAGTATCAGGTGGTCCTACACATACTGCCATTGTTCCCATATTTGCAGCGGGTAAGCCTCCAATTAAAACAGTAACCGCACCTGGTGGCATAATAGGTCCTCCCACATGTGGTATTGGTGGTACGCCTGGAGTTACCATTGGGCATACATGCATATCACTTATTCTTGCAGCTGGTGGCATAATTATATTTTAAAATTTAATTTATTTTTACTAATGCTCCTTTGATTATCATTATTGCTCCAGCTTTTACTTCAGCCATTGCACTTGATTTTATTTCAACTTTTGCATCTGCAGCGATTTTATATTGTGCTGATGCTTTACTTTTAATGTTCACACCTTTTATATCTATATCAGTATCTGCTTTTTGTATTATTTTTTGTCCTTGTATGGTTACTTCTTTTGCTGCTTTAAGTGTAAGTTTTCCTTTACTCTCTATAGTAACCTCACTTTCGGTCATTTCGAATGTATTCCCTTTTTTATCAGATACTGTTACTTTCTTCTCTTTATCGTCAAAAATCATTTTGTTTGAGCCTGGTGTTTCAATTGTAATTATTTTATCCTCATCATCAAAAGTAATTTTAAGCTCTGATTTTGTAACAATTCCTTTTTCTTTATTCTTAGCATCAGTTTTGTATGGTGGTGTATTTTTTGCACAATGTAATGAACCCAGTATAATAGGGAATCTTGCATCATCGTTCAAAAAGCTTATTATTACTTCATCGCCTACTTCGGGTACAAAATACACTCCTCTTTTTTTCCCTGCGTATGGGTATGTTTTTCTTGCCCATATATCGACTTTGCTACCAAGAACTGGCAAAGAAACTTGTATTCGTTCCTCCTTATCAGGGTCTTCGTGAATATTTTTTACCACTCCAATATGCAATCCATTCATTGATGGCAATAAACCCGAAGTTTCTTGTGCATTTATAGAATATGTTTCGCTATGCCAATTTTTTGATAAACCAAACTGTATTGTTGTAAACCAATGACCAAAACTAACTTCATGTGCAACTCCACTGACAAATACTTTACCATTAAATCGCTGACTTATACCTTTTAATTCTAAAGTATCTCCAGGTTCAATTATTGAGCCTTCGCATTTAACACTACCTTGCAACTTTGCCATTTTGCTTTTTAAAAGTTTTGAAGTTCCCCAGTCTTTTAACTCATCTTTTTCTAAAGCTCCTGAATGAAATAAACTAAAACCTTTGCTTTTTACATGACCTGCTAATTTTGAAAATCCTAAATTTCCTGTATCATCAAATTCAGCTGATGATGCAGTATTTTCAACAACTTCTTGTTTTTTAAAATCCCATGCACTTGCTTTAACTTTTTCTAGTTGAGATAGAGCATCTATTCCTGCATTAAATTCAAGAATATTAGTTCCATATTCGAGTTCTAATTTTGGACCCGCAATTTTTGGTTTTACTGCTCCAACTTCATTAGCTTTAGTAACTACTACTAAGCCATTAAGCTCTGCTCTTGATACTAAAAAATCCCAGTTTGTGGTATCATATTGTACTATTTGAGGGTGCTTATATGTCGTTGCATCAATTTTTCCGGCTGTTGCACCTGCATCACTAATCAAGGCTTTGAAAATATCTGAATCTTTCTTTTTTTCATATATTTCGCTATTCCTTTCAATAGTCATTTTTATAGCTTTATCTTTACACTCAATTGTTGTAAAAGATTGACCTGTACAAATTTTTACACCAAGCTTAGTTATCATGCCTTTAAAAATTGTTTTAGCATCAGTGTCAAAACCAGCTAAAATTTCAATATCCTTACCTGGTTCTATATCTGCTTTTTCATTTATTTCAAACTTTTGTTGTGCTGGATCTCCATCTAATAATTTAATTACTGCAGTAGGAATTTTGTTAATTTCATTGTATATATTAACAGAATATATTTGGAATTCTCCTTTGAGTTCACTTCCTCCTGCTTTAATTACACAATTAACTAAACCTGATGGTTCTGGTTTTGCCATAACAATTATAAATATTTTTATTAATATAAAGTACCTTACAAAAGTTTTATCTAATTATACTTTCAATGGTTCAATTAGTCAATGATACAATATCCTGATTAATAATTGAAAACATTTTTATAAAAGTAAAATTCTTAACCTAATTCAGTATATAAGGTCTTCGACCTATTTATAGTTGCTTACACATTAGTACAAAGGTAATTTAATCAGCAAGTTATGAATAGGTATATGTCGAAAAACTTTTGTAAAAGTACTTACATAAAACCTACACTCAACAAAACAATTAATTATATGTATAACTAAAGCGACACAAAATATGTCGAAAACCTTAATTTTTTCCAAGAGGTGGAATAATTATTTTATCACCTGCTGTTAATAGTCTAAAATTATCTAATTTATTTACTCTTGCAACATCAATATAATATGCAGGATTATTATAAAATTTAAAGCATATATATGGTAATGAATCTCCTTCTTTTATTGTATAAAAGTGAGTTAAGTCAGGAGAACTTTTATTTTCGTTTGAAAGTCTTGATTTTGTATCAATAACCTGAACAAAGGTAACATTAGCATTAGCCTTTAAGGCTTTTCCATCAGAAGAAAATGCAGTATATGAAAAACTTAGATTTGATATTTGTCCTTTAAAAATAAACTCTCCCCATGAAAGCATTAAATAGTTTGGTCGATGTATATCTCCATTATATGTAAAAACTAATTTTTTAAATTCCTTAATATCTTTATCAACTTGATATTCTCCAGCTTTTTCTTCGGGTGCTAAAACAGTATCATCAAAAATAAGGTCAAAACTTATAGTTTCTGGTTCTGAAAATCTATACTTGTTCTCTGTTCCAGATGATCCTAATGTTTGAGATGAATCATAAGCAACTGAAAAGTTATGCTTTATCACAGATGGATTGTATCTCAAAATATATTCACCAACTTTTCCTGAAAAGTCAATTTTTTTGTATGCTATAATTTTAAGTTTATTATCTTTTTTTTGAGGCATATGAAATTGAATATTTAATAATGCTTACACATGATTTATAATTAACTGTAATTCAGAAAACAAATTATACAAAAAAACAAGTAAAAACTTTTGTAGGGAACTTATCGTTCATTTATCTTTAAAATCTGTTCAAATGCTCTGTTTACACATTCTGAGATTATTTCAGCTTTCAAATTAGAAAGGAGTTTTTCAAAATCTTTTTTCCCAAAAACACCTGTTCCAGTTCCTCCTGTTCCAAAGTCATTTGTTCCAAAACCATTTATTCCTAATTTTGCATTTGCTCCACCACAAAATCCTCCCGAAGAGTTATCTATTGTTGCTTTTACTACTAATTCTCTTATTTCAACAGGCATATTGTATACTTTTAAGGTCTTCGACCTATTTATAGTTGCTTACGCATTAATTCAAAGATTATTTAATCAGTAAGTTATGAATAGGTAAATGTCGATTTTTTTTTTAACAGTACTTATTATAATTTAATGATATTTTCGCTTGATATATAATTAACTGTAAGGTCTTCGACCTATTTAATGTTGCTTACGCATTCTGTTAACAATATGTAAATTAACAAAATATAAATATTGAAAACTTTTGTAATAGTGCTTAGTTTATTTGGTAACTTTTTTTCCTTCTAATGCTCCTACACTTGATAATTTTTTTGCACCTTTAGTTTTTAGTACAATAAAATGACTATATCTAAGTTCAATAGTTTCCATAATGTATTGCGATTTCATGGCATCAAAACCTGCAAACTCCCAACTTATAGGATATACTTCATAAAAAAGCCAACTATATATTGGTTTGAACCTATCTTTTTTATCACCAATATCACTTAAAATTGAAACAAGAAGAGGTATAGGTTCTATGGTTAAGTTGTGTAAAGAACTTTCGAACCAGCTGATTAATTTATTGCTATATGTAAGTCCTCTTTTTAATACTAAGTTACTAAAACTACGACCTGTAGGTAGTTGTAAAGCATTCATAGATTCGCCTATTTCTCTAAACGATTCATTGCATGAACTGTCATTACTATTTGCTCCCTCTTTAGTAAAATCAAGACTTGCTTTAATGCCACTAACTTCCATAAACTTTGACTCTTCGGGTCCTACATACTTGTTCTTATCTGCATTTGAAAATAAGAAATCTACTTGAAAGCTAAATCCAGCTAATGGATATTCCAATTTACCTTTTGATGCTCTCTTTTTTTTAGTAGTTTTCTTTCTTTTAATAGGTTTCTTTGTTTTAATAGTTTTATTTGTTTTTCTTGGCATTTGTTATCCGAACTTTATGATGTTTTTAGTATAAAAAATATTCAAAATTGTGCAAAAATATGAAAATAAAGTCTTCGACCTATTAAGTATTGCTAACGCATAATATTTAATTAATTGTACATCAAAATAAATCAAGTACAAAATAGGAAAAAATTTTTGTGTAATTGTTTGCAACATATTTAACACTTAAAGGTTTGGCTACCCTTGTAAAACGAAAAATTTATTAAATCACACGTTTCCAAGTACCTATCTGGATATTGGAGAATAGGATAGCCAAAGGTCTAAATAACTATTTTTTCAATACATCAATTCTAACCACCAAAGGTAACTTCGCATCTTTCGTATACAACAGTTATTTTTTCTACAGAAACTTCACTTGCAGACGAGTTCATATCAGGCATTTCCCATTTAGAAACCCATGCATTTTGTAGCTCCCATGTCATTACTGGTTCTGCAAGGTCATTCTTTAGAACAATAGTAACAGTATCTCTAAATTCTGTACGTTCTTGAGCAACTTTATTATGCCATGTAGCAAAATCTTCATCGTTTTCAAAAACAGCTTTCGATAGAACAACATCTTCAAACTTGTGAAGACCTGGTCGTTTTGTTACATATAGGTTTTCACTTTTTCCATCACGATATTCAATAACATCATCTGAAGAATTTAGTCCACTTGCTTCTGAGCAAATTATTGAGCCGTTTGCAGCTCCTTCCCAACTTACCTCAAAATAATACTTAGGTACGGGATATACAACTTCATCAGCCATAATATATTATTTTTAATTTTTTTTAATATTAAATACTTTATATTTTATTTATAAATTTATGAAAAGTAATGATTATTTTATTCACCACCTTCGCCACCTCCCACAAAATGAGAGAATTTAATTATGATAAATTCAGCAGGTCTAACTACTGCCATTCCTACTTCAATAATCATTCGTCCTTCAAGTACATCAATCTGAGTCATTGTTGAACCCAAGCCTACATTTACAAAAAATGCTTCGCTCGGAGTTGCTCCTACTAATGCGCCTGCACTCCATAAATTTGTTAAATAATTATTCATCATAGCACGTAGACGAATCCATGTCATATCCGAATTTGGCTCAAACACAGCCCAGTTAGTACTCAATTTCAAGGTTTTTTCAACCATATTAAAAAATCGCCTGACTGAAATGTATCTCCATTCGTTGTCGTTTCCAGCTAGTGTTCTTGCACCCCATACCAAAACACCTTGTCCTGGAAAAGTACGTATTGCATTAACAGATTTGCCTCCGACAGTATCAATATTTAAGTTTTCTTGTTGAGCATTATCTATTTTCACCCATGGTTTTACAACATTATTTACGCTGACATTTGCAGGTGCTTTCCAAACTCCTCTTGCGTCATCAACTGCTGAATATACTCCTGCCATAGCTCCTGCTGGTGGTATTTTTGATGCTTCTTTTTGAATCTCGGCAACTACAGTTTGATATATCTGAATGTTATCGTAAACAATTTTATCAAATTGTTCTTCTATTGATTCTGCATCTTTTCCTATTGATTGTACTAATTTTTCTAAATTATCTATCAAAGAATCGGTTATTTTTGTTGCTGTTGCAACAATTTTTGCTTCATCTTTCACTCCAACTAACTCGCCATAAGGCTTTACTTTTGAAAGTCCATATTCCAAAAATTCTTTCTTAGCATCAATTGCTCCTGCTTGAATTGCAATATCTACTGAATACAAAGTACCAACGACTGTTGCTACAACTGATTTTGAATCTGTTTTTAGTTTTACTTCGTTTTTAACAGTACTGTTTGTCAATCCTACCACCATATTAAGCATTCGCTTTAGATAATCTTTTGTTACAGCGATTTTTTTAACAGCTTCTGGTTTTTTTCCTACTGATTTTTTATCAACAGCAGTGTACTTATCCTTTAAGCTAGATTTGTCTCCAAATGGATTACTAATAAATCCTTTGATAGCACTTGAATCAGCAATTGAAGTTTCAAGATTATCAACTAGTGCTGGATTTGCACCTAAATCTTTCAATGTTACCGATTTGCCTTTTGAATCATTAAATACAACATTTTTATATGAAAAATTCAAAGCATAAGTTGTTTGTAACCAAGGGTAGTATGCAGCTCCAAATTGTAAGCTATTTATACCAATTCCTGTTCTAAAGTTGGTTATAACATCATCATTATCATCCAGTGCTTTGTAACCATCATAAATATCCATCACAGCTACTCTGTCTTTCAGTTTGGCTGATTGGGTAAGCATGATTTTTTGAAGGTCATAACAATCGTCTTTACTTTTTAGTTGTACAACATCTGGTGTAAGAAGCATTGTTATGTTATCTTCTCGTTTACAAGCATCTATGCCGTTGGCAATCGCCTCTTTATCAATATCATCTCCGTATGAACCTACAGAAACAATATAACATTGACTACCACCATTAGCATAAAACAACCTAATGTTGTCATACAAATAAAATCGATTGTCAAATTTCACCGATGATATTGCATTTGAATTATCAAAATTTACATCAATTCTATTAGGCTCATATCCAGCACCGAAGTACTTTTTGAACTCTATAATAGAACTAATGTATGTTGGAACATTTGTTAAATTTGTTCCAGTTTTCATAGCTCGCTCAGTGTAACCAATAAATGCCGGTATGGCTGTTTGCACTTGAGCTGCAGATGGGGCTAATGTCGTTATCTCTTCAACATATACTCCCGGTGTTCGATATTCTGCCATAATTATTGCAATTTTTAAGGGTTTACATTATCAAAAAATTAATTTTAAATTATATTATTAATTTATATATATACATACATTTTTGAAATAATCTCGCTTGGCATTGATTCTACTTTTGATATATTCTTTGCCGAAGCATATGGTAATTTTAAGTATAATACATCATAACTTGAACTTCCATCTATATTTACTAATTGAAATATATATTTCTGATTTTTACGTAACGGAAGTCTTTTATTTGATATAAATATTAACTTTCTATCATCTTGATTTTTTTCTTGTTTAAATACGACATTGTTGTGTTCATCTATTATTTTTAATTTTTTTACTTTGCTGAACTTATTTACTACAACATATTGCCAAAAAGTTTCTCTTTGTTTAAATTCAATTTCGTATTTATGATAGTCTTCTTTATTTTTCTGTATTTTATCTATACTGCTATGGTTTAGATAAATATCTATATATCCAATTATTGATTTTCGTTCTTGTTTGTATATAACAAAATTAAACTTTGTTTTGTTGCAATCAAGGATATACTTTCCATCGTTCAATTGCAACAATTTTTTGCTTAATTCTAAGTTTGTGAGTTGTTTTTTATTATTTATTATTAATTCGTTGTTGTCATTATATATTTTTAACTCGTTTTCAGAATATTCTAAAATTTTATCTATTGCTTTTGGTAAAAAAACACATTTATCTTTGTCTGATACAAATTGTTCTATTGAAATTTTTCCATTTTGGATAGTCTTATTTTTAGTTTTATTTGTAAAATAAAAAATTTCTTTATTCATCTTAATAAAAGGTAATTGTGATATACTTATTAGTTTAGAATTGATTTGTTTTATTTTAAAAGAAAATTTTAATTGCTCAACAAATCTAATAAATGGTTCTTCATTTTCGCCTTCTTTATCAAATTCATATATTATACTTGCGGAATCAGAGTTTTTCTTAAAAATCATATGATAATTTTTGAGATGTTTTTCTGTTTCACCAATAGGAATAATTTCGAGTTCACCTGATGGCATTACGAAATTATCATAATATCCGTGTTTAAATTTAATTTCAAATATTTTTTTGTATAACCTCATTCCTTTTATATAAAACTCGTTTTAAAAGTTTATTTAATTACTAAAAATATTATTATTCGTCACTAAAAGATGATGCTGGAGTTATATCTGTATCAATCATTCCTTCTTCTATTACAATCATTCTCACTTTGTACAAAATTGATGGGGTATATTTTGCTCCTAATCCTGCCCATAAGCTGCTTAATTCGGAAATATCTAGATTGAAAATTTCAAACGAAAGCTTCTCAACATTTGAATCTAGACCATCAGATGAACTAAACGATTTATTACTCTGAAAATATCCAATAATTATTGATATAAATTTTAGAGCGTCACTGGATAATTCTCCTTTGAATGTTGTTGAGAATAATACATATAAATTTAAAGATACAGGTGGATTTGATCCTCCCCCAGCCCAATTATTATGTACATGTTTTTCTTCTTCGATATTTACCAACGAAATTATGATTCTATCATCCTCAATAATTGTTGAAGAACCATCTTGATTCAATATATTAGCAACCACAACTTTATCTTTGGTTGCCGTAAATCTTAATTTAAGATACTGGTTCAATTCGTTTGCTATAAATGTCAGGGCTTTGTAAATCATTTTAAGTTGAAATTTAGGGCTTTTTCAAGCCTTTTAAATATTTTTTACTCCAAATAAACCTTGAGTCTATTGTTTGTGTTATATCATATTACAATAATAGTACCACGATAACATATTTATAAAGTATATAAGTAGTTTTACAAAAGTTTTTCGTTATTCGCATTTATACCAATCAACTGTAATACATTCGTATACAAAAACGCGTAAGCCACACTAAATAGATCGAAGACTTTAGGCAAAAATTATGTATATTACTATCGTCATCAATTTAGTCTCTAATGGTCTTGTTACAGTTCGAGATGCTTAATCATGGCTATTAAATAAATTTTTTCTATCATCGTGGGTTACCAATGGGTCATCGCTTTGCGATTTTATTGACTTTATGGATACACACTATACTTAGTTTTTTGCAACAACTGTTTTAATTGCCCAAACAATTAATCTTGCTACGTACACTCCTATTATGCTTAATAGAAAAATCAAAAAATAAAATTTGGTTATAGTACCGTAGTCATTGATAAAGTCAATAAATACTGCTGTTACAAACTCACCTATTAAATAAAATATTAAAAATGCTACTAAAAATGCTATTATACATGCTCCAAAAAACCAAAGTACTTCTTGAGCTATCTTTTTTTTACTTACTTTAGCCTTTGATAAAGCTTTGAATATTTGCTTATCTTTACCTCCAGTTACACCTCTTGTTTCTTTAAATGCAGAATTTTGTGCTATTTTTTCAAGTGCCATTATTTTACTATATTATATTTTTGTATACTATCATAAGCTGTCATATTCCCAAGTTCTCCTGCTATTCCATAATCTTCTAATGCACCAGCAATATCACCCTCTTGTCTCTTAATATCAGCTCTAAAAAAATAAGAACTTGCTATTTTGGGATTTAATTCTATAGATTTGTTAAAATCAATTGTAGCTCCTGCAAAATCTTTTTTATAATATCTTACTAATGCTCTACTATTAAACCCTTTAGCATGTAGAGAATCCATCTCAATTACTATGTTTAAATCTTCAATAGACCTTTGAAAATCTCTTTTTTTAAAAAATATATTTGCTCTGTTGTGATATGCACTTATTAATTTGGGATTTATTTTTATAGCCCTATTAAAGTCTTCCATTGCTCCTTCAATATCTCCTTTTTCTTCTTTAAGCAAGGCTCTACTTAGATATGCCTCAGAAAAAGTAGGATCAAGTTTTATAACCTTATTAAAATCTGTCATAGCATCTTTGGAATTTCCTAAGTATTTCCGTACAACTCCTCTATTAAAATATGCTTTTGTATATTTTTTGTTTAATTTTATTGCTGCTTCATAATCAAACATAGCTCCTAGTCTATTATCCAATTTTTCTTTTGCCATTGCTCTATTATAAAAAGCTTTATAATTTCTGCGATTAAGATGTAGTGAATTTGAATAATACTTTATTGATAAATCAAATTTTTGTAATGCATAAAGCACGTCCCCTCCAAAGGCATATGGTAAATAGTTTAGTGGATTTATTTTTATTGCTGAATCAAAGTCTGCTATAGCACCTTTATAGTCTCTAAGTTTAATTTTTGCTATACCCCTGTTTAGATATGCAGAAGTATCGTTTTTGTTTATTTTTATTGCTTCTGTATATAAACCAATTGCTTCTTTATAATCTCCTATTTGTGATTTTTTATTAGCAACATTATATATGTCCTCTTTTTTTTTTGAAAAACAACTTAATAAAAAAACAATTGATATAAACAATATAATGATTTTACTATCCAATTTATTTAATTTTTAATTAGGTTTTTATTTATATTTTTTTCAAAGTTATAAATAATTTTTTTATTTTTAATACTAAAATTTTAAAAAAAATTTATAAAAAAAATAATTTTACTGAATTAGTTTAATAATTTAATTTCTCAAAACATGTATTTATCTTATACTATGAATATTTTACTTATTACCAGCTTCTGTTAGCTAAATTTCATCGCTAATCATATGTTCCAATTCACTGTCTTCAAATATTTTTTCAGGTATTGGATTAGTTTTTTCTATTTTATTTGAAAATACATTATACTGTTGCATTGTCATTTGCTCTGCTATTATATTTTGTTGCATCTTTTATATTTGCATTTGCCCTGCTTACATTGTTTTTTTCTTCTGATGATTTATTTTTCATAAGTTATTTCTGAAATACAATGAATTATACATAAAATGAAAAGCAACATTAAATAGGTACAAGACTTTGGTTTGCAACTTTGGAGTTCATAAAAACTTGTAAAAACTATTTCCTTTTGGCACAAAAGGAGTTAATCAGACATAGAATAGATATAAAACCTTATAATTATTTAATTTTAAACATTTTAGGTGGTACAATATATGTTTTTTCTCTAATACCTTTTACTTATATATTTCCAAAATAGATTTTGTCTCCACTTTTCAATTTACGGAATATTTGTTTTTGTTCTTTAGTAAATTTGTTATTCAATGAATGATACTCTTTTGTAAGTCCATTTATAAGTACTGTTACAAAAGTTTTTCGACATTTACTTATTCGTAACTTTTTGATTAAGTTGTTTTTGTACTAATGCGTAAGCAACTATAAATAGGTCGAAGACCTTACCTGCATGCAAATTGGCTAATTTATAAATTGAGAATTGCCTAATATTAATTCAATATTATATATAAGGTCTTCGACCTATTTAATGTTGCTTACGCAAGATATTATAATAAACGTTATTTCAAAAAGAAAGCTCTATACTAAATAGGTAAAAACTTTTGTATGGGTGCTTACTTATATTCAGCTACATTTATTTATTTTTACCCCTTACCTTGCTAATTAAGGTCTTCGACCTATTTATAGTTGCTTACTCATTAGTACAAAAGCAATTTAATCAGGAAATTATGACTAAGTAAATGTTGAAAAACTTTTGTAACAATACTTAGTGTCCATCCATAAAGTCAATAAAATCTCAAAGCGATGACCTATTGGTAACCCACGATGATAATCGTGGGCTGATCAAGCCAATAATAAAAATGCCTTTAGGAATGACCTATAAAATTCCTGATTTTATAGACGCACACTAATTATTACTAAAATCGTCTTTTAAAATCCTATATAAACCAAAAACCTTAAATACAATACTGTTATAATATAATTAAATAGACTTTTACACGTTGATAATATGAACACATATATAGTTCTACTTTACGAACTTAAAACTGTTTGATAATTAAACTATTAAATCATTTTTATTAGTATTTAAAATACTTAGTATAATGTATTTAATTGCTTTTGCCCTCACGGCGTTCTTGCTTATGAATGCATTTATACATAGGGCGTTGCTCCATGTTAATGCTTATGCCCTCGTCAGGACAAAAAAAACTTGAGAAATAGAAATTCAAAATACAAACTATTTTTTTGAACTAAAATAAATTGAATGCAAAACCTCTTATTTTTAGCATCTTTTAAGTTCATAAAGTAGAATTAAGTAAAATGCTTATTAATAAGGTCTTCGACCTATTTATAGTTGCTTACGCATTAGTATAAAGGCAACCTAATCAGAGTATTATGAATAAGTAAATGTCGGAAAACTTTTGTAACAGTACTTAGTATATATGGTACTCCTAAAGCTCTGTTTCAAATTAACATAAAAAATTTATATAGGAGTGGCATATAGAACAAAGTTATATAGACCATATTTCATAAAGTAGATTGTATTTTTATTGACTTTTTGCTTATTAAAAAGAAAGCTTTTTTAATATTATAAAATTAAAAAGTTGTAAATCTTTTATTTTATAAATAAATTTGCCAAAACACAAACACATAAATTAAAATTTAAGGTCTTCGACCTATTTAATAGTTGCTTACACGTTAGTATAAAGGCAATTTAATCAAGAAGTTATGAGTAAGTAAATGTCGAATAACTTTTGTAACAGTACTTATAATAATTAAAGAAAAATTATTTTTGTGTAACTTTTTTAATTATAAAAAAAAATACGAAAAATTGTTAAAATTTGAGTATAAATTAATAAATATAATGATATATAGTCTAATAGAATAATTGATTTCTTAAAAAAAATTTAAATGATGAAGAAAACACTTATATTAATAATAATAATAATAATAAAAATACAGTTAATTAGCGCACAAGATGCTAAATTTAAGACATTGATAATGTATAATTTTACAAAACTTATTGACTGGCCTAGCAAAGATGGTAATTTTACAATATATGTACTAGGTAGTTCTGATATTATTAAAGAACTAAAAAGTTTTACTACCAATAGAAAAGCTGGTGGTATACAAACAATTGAAGTAAAAGAAATAGTCTTAAATGAAGTAGGTAATTGCAATATTTTATTCATACCTTCCTCCGAAAGTGGGAATCTACAAGCAGTAATAACAAAACTGAATGGCTCAAAAACTCTACTAATAACAGAAAAATCGGGTCTTACAAAAAAAGGGGCAGGAATATCTTTTATTAATGAAGGTGGAACATGGAAGTATGAATTTAATGAAGGTAATATTACTAATAAAGGACTAAAAGTTAGTTCGGATTTTAAGCAACTAGGAATTGCAAAGTAATATCTTCATTCTATTTTAAATATTGCTAGGAAATGACGAACTACAAATTACGAATTGGTTTACACCTAATATAAGCATCTTACAAAATAACACATCATTACACCTTTGAGTATAATAGATATACATATAAGGAAAAATAAAAAATAAAAAAATGTTATAAATTTGGCGCATTTGTTGTTTAATAATTAATTATTAAATTTGGGATTATATTAGGATCTTAGTTTTTCAATCTAATTTTAATGTTAAGTACTGTTACAAAAGTTTTTCGGTATTCGCATTTAGCCAATCAACTGCAATTCATCTGTATACCAAAATGTGTAAGCCACATTAAATAGGTCGAAGACCTTAAATGAAAAGTATTTCAAGAAATAAACTTTAAACAAAATAGGTAGAAGTTTTTTTATTGATGTTTATATAAAAAATTAACAAAGTGTAGTATAGGAAAATATAAAAAATAGGTATTTATCTATTAATAATTTATTACAAACTAATGAAGTTTAGATTTACAATTGCTCGAAAATTATCAGTAGGATTTGGAATACTAATGATTGTAGTATTGGCAAATAGTTTTTTAACTTATAGTACCTTAGAAGAAAACCTCAAAATAAACAGACGTATTGTAAAAATAAACAATCCATCAGAATCTGCAATACATGATTTAACCTTTCTTATTACAAACTCAAAAATGTTGATAAAAAACTGGGTTGTAACCAAACAGCAAGGAACTTCCGACAAAGTAAGAATATTAGAATTGCACAACAAAGACTATCCTAAAGTGCAAAAAGAAATAAAAAATTTAGTTGAGGAATGGTCTATAAGCGACAAAATACAATATGGAAAAATTAGCAAATATATTGATACTCTTTTTATAGAACATAATGCTATAATGACTAAGCTTAATTCATTTGAAAGTTATGATAATCTTATTCTAAAATTTGATGCAGAAAGTAAAGTTGAAGAAACAGGAAAAGTTAGTTTGCTTACAGATACTATACTAAGCCAGCTTAATATTTTAGCTAATAAACAAGAGAAAATTGTAGATGACTCAAATATACAAATGGAAGAATCGTTTGCAAATTTTCAAGAGTTAATTTTTATTATGGCAGTTTTACTATTTATAGGTATAATGATTACTGCAATTACTACAACACGTGTACTTGTAGTACCAATAAACTATATCAAAAAATTAATTGTTGATATGGGAAAAGGAATCTTGCCTGATGAAAAACTTAAAGAACGCTCAGACGAAATTGGAGAAATGGGAAAAGCACTTAATATACTTATCAATGGCTTAAAGAAAATTTCAGGATTTGCAATCAAAATTGGAGAAGGAGATTTTGATAGTGAATTTAAACCATTAAGTAGTAACGATGTTTTAGGTAATTCTCTAATTCTTATGCGCGAAAATCTTACAAAAGCATCAACAGAAGCAGAATTGCGAAAAGTAGAAAATAATCAAAGAAGTTGGACATCACAAGGTTTAGCCGAATTTGCGGAAGTTCTAAGAGAAAGTAAAGATGATATTGAAGAATTTTCAACTATTATTCTAAATAAACTTATTCGCTATCTTGAAGCAAGTCTTGGTGGTCTTTTTATTTTAAATGAAGATGAGCAAAACAAAACAAAATACTTAGAACTAATTGCTTTTTATGCTTATGATAGAAACAAGTATATTAATAAACGAATTGAAATTGGTGAAAACCTTGTAGGTCAGTGTGTCCAAGAACGTGAAACAGTTTATTTAACCGAAATTCCAGAAGATTATGTTCACATTAATTCGGGTTTAGGAAACGATAACCCCAAGAGTTTATTAATTGTCCCACTAATTATAAATGAAGAAGTTTATGGTGTAGTAGAACTTGCTTCTTTTAACGAATTTGCCCCCTACCAAATTGAATTTGTAAAAAGAATAGGTGAAAGTATAGCCTCAGCAATTTCAAATGTTAAAATTAATATCAATACAACAAAACTACTTCAAGAGTCTCATGAAAAATCTGAAATACTTGCAAAAAAAGAAGAAGAAGTAAGAAAAAATATTTTAAGTATGGAAGCTGCACAAAAAGAAATACTTAAAAGAGAAGAAAGCCAAAAAGAAAAATACGATGATACCATTAATGAATATGAGCAACGTATTAAAAAACTTGAGAACAGGCATCATCTACAAAATGAAGAATTATTACTACAAAAAGTATCTCTACAAAATAACTTAAATGCAATTAATAATTCAATTGGTACCTTAGAACTTAGTTTATCAGGAGAAATATTGTTAGTAAATAAAAAATATGTTGATATGGCTGAGATTGAATCTGTTGATTTTGTTGGCAGGAACTTACGTGATTTTACTGATAATGAAATCATTGACTCTAAGGAATTTCAAAAATTATGGAATGAATTGAGTATTGGAATAATTCATAGAGGCGGACATAAATATATGTTTAATGAAAAAGAAAAATGGTTTTATGAAACCTTTACTCCAGTAAAAAATGCCAAGGGAAGTTTTTATAAAATAATTGTTCTATCTAATGATATTTCTAAAATAAGAGAAAATGAATCTATTTATGAGATGAAACTGAAAAGAGCACAAGAAGTAATAGAAAAAATTAAGAATAAAAATTAATGAAAACAAATAATACCATTTTTTTTTAAACAATTCCTTATTTATTCAGGATGCTCCTAAAAAAAACAATTTCTGCCTTACTTTGAAAATTTTAAAAGCAAGGCAGAAATTGGATTTTTAATAGTAAGGTCTTCGACCTATTTAATGTGGCTTACGCATTCTTTTAATGCTCTAACAAAACGCAATTTAACAAAATTAACTACTTATTCTGTATCATACGTAAGCAATATAAAATAGGTCGAAGACCTTAAATTATTAATCAAAGTGTTGTATCATTGAATAATTGAACCTATGAAAAGAATACCTTATGGAATTAGTAATTTTGAAACAATTGCTACCGAAAACTACTATTTTGTAGATAAAACAAAATACTTAGAAGAAATAGATAATATCAAATATCCTATATTTTTACGTCCTCGCCGTTTTGGGAAATCTCTTTTTACTGAAATGTTACGTTGTTACTACGATTTAAAATATGCCAATAGATTTAAAGAAATTTTTGGAAATTATTATATCGGCAAAAATCCCACAAAACGACATAATACATATTTTTTTATAAATTTCAACTTTTCTGGCTTGCGAGCTTATGCCAAAAATGATAAAGAAATAGTAGAAAAAAATTTTAATATTAATAATAATTCTGTAATTTATTCTTTTTTGCAATACTATAAAGACGATTTAAATTTAAATGATGAAATTATAGAAAGTTATAGAATTGAATTTCAATATAATTCAGCAGGAGCATTAGCTAAAATAATAAATTTGGTTTATACAACTGGAAAAAAATTATTTATAGCTATTGACGAGTATGACTCGCTTACTAATGCAATGGCAATGTATTATCAATATGCTTCGGAACATGAAAATGAATATCTTAATATATTAAGAAGTGGTGGTTTTTTCAGAGGTTTTTTTGAAATAATCAAATTTGGCACTGCAACTTCAGTTGATAAAGTATATATTACTGGAATATTGCCAATTACTATTGCCGATATGAATAGTGGATTCAATATTGCCAAGTGGATAACTTTTAATGAGAAGTTTACAAATATGCTTGGATTTACTTATGCTGAAACAGAAAATTTGGTAAACGAAGTTTGTACAGATTATAATTTAACAGCAAGTAAAGCAGAAATGTTAAAAACGATGAAACAATATTACGATGGTTATAAATTTACTCGAAAAGGCGAATATCTGTTTAATCCAATGATGACACTTTATTTTCTTGATAATTTGATAGAAAACGATGAATTCCCTGATTTATTAATAGATGAAAATTTGAGAATAGATTATAGACAAATTGCTTTTATTTTTGGAAATAATACCGAAGCACGAAATGAAATTATTACTGAAATTACTGAACACAAAAAAATAAATTTCTCATCAAATCTGAATGTTAATTTTAAAATGATTAACTATAAAAATGGCGATTATATTATTGAAGGATTATATTATTCGGGCATTTTGTCGCATAGTAATTATTGGAATGAACTAAAAATACCAAACCTTGTTACATACAACATGGCTCTTGATTACTTTAAAGAAATAAATAATTTTACTACAACAGGATTTCAAACTTCTAAAATTGTAAAAAACTATCAAAAAACTGGTAATGTTCACGATTTATTAGAAAATTTCTTTGAAAAAATAATAAAAAAATTTCCTGGCGATTTTTTTAAAAATGCAAATGAAAGTTTTTATCACGGGTTGTTATTTCATATTCTTTGGAATACATTCACAAAAAATATTTATGAAGTATTACCCGAATATAATTTACCAACGGGACAGGCAGATATAATGCTAAGAACACTAAACAGTGCAGAAGCCCAATACAATTTGAACGATATTTTTGAAATAAAACAAGTTCACAAAGGAAAATCTGATGCAGTTTTTGAACAAAAATTTAAAGAGGTAAAAATACAAGCAAAAAAACATTTAGCAAATAATAACAAAAACTGGAGGATTATTGCAATCTGTTTCAGAGGAAATAAAGATTATAAAATAAAAACATATATTTAGATAAATGATTACTTCAAGAATTATATATCAATATGGTATAATTTTTTTTATACTAATTAATAGTACTTTTTTTATAAAATCACAAAAAAAAATCCCACCCGAAAAACCTAAAATCGTAATAGGAATAATTGTTGAACAAATGAGATACGATTATATTGAGCGATATTGGGATAAGTTTGGTGAAGATGGCTTTAAGAAACTTATAAATGAAGGGTCTTTTTTCAAAAATGCTAACTATAACTACTTACTAACCCAGTCTGCATCAGGATATGCTACTATTTCTACAGGAGCATTACCATCGCATCATGGTATTGTTTCAAATAGTTGGTTTTTAAGACTAAAAAGAAAAATGCAATTTTGCACATATGATAGTAAAAACTATGGAGTTGGTGGATATATTGATTTTGGTAAACAATCCCCACGACAAATTATTGGTTCCACAATAGGCGATGAGTTAAGAATTTCTAATTTCAAAAAATCAAAAGTATTTGGTATTTCTCTTAAAAACTATGCTGCAATATTATCAGCTGGACATTTAGCCAATGCTGCATTCTGGTTTGATGAAAAAACAGGCAATTGGATGACTAGTGATTATTATATGAAATCATTACCAAATTGGGTTAATGTATTTAATAGTAAAAAAATACAAGATGTTTATATAAAAAAAGAATGGAATACATTATTACCTATTTCAAAATATACAGAAAGTTTACCTGATAACAATTCATATGAAATTGGATTTAATAATAAAATAACATTTCCTTACATATTAAGTGAGTTAAGCGATGAAAAAGCTCCATACAAAATATTGAAATATTCACCTTTTGGAAACACACTTACTAAAGATTTTGCGATAGCAACAATTGTAAACGAAAAATTAGGCAAAGATAAATATACTGATTATATTACAATTAGTTTTGCTGCAAATGGCTATATTTCAGATATTTTTGGTATTCGTTCGGTAGAGATTGAAGATACATATTTAAGATTAGATAAAAATATTGCTCATTTCCTTAAATTTGTAGACAGCTATATAGGAAAAGAAAATGTATTAATATATTTATGTTCAGACCATGGCGCAAGCGATTCTCCCGAGTTTCTAAAAGATATAAAAATGCCATATGGTACACTAAATTATAATATGAGTATATCATTGTTAGAGAGTTATTTGAAAGCATTGTACGGAAGGGCAAATTGGATTAAAGCATATAAAGACCAACAATTATATTTAAATCAAATATTAATTGAAGAGTCTAAACTTTCATTATATGATGTTCAATTAAAAGCCGCACAGTTTCTTACCCAAGTTAGTGGTATTTCTACAGCAGCTACTTCCACAACATTGCAAACGACAAATTTTACTAAAGGAATTTTAGAAAAAATTCAAAATAGTTATAATCAAGAACGCTCAGGTGATATATTAATTAATTTATCACCAGGTTGGATAGAGCATAGCAAAACACAGAAAAAAAGAATAATTAATAAACAAAATTCAGCATATAGATACGATACGCACGTACCATTAGTGTGGTATGGCTGGAAAATGAAAAGAATTAGTATTGGAAAGCCTGTAAATATTGTTGATATTTCGCCTACAATTGCTAACTTATTAAATATATCTTTTCCGAACCAAGCTGACGGAAAACCTATTTTAGAACTAACTGAATAATTAAAAAGTATGATAAAATATTATATTACTTTTTTTGTGCTTTTGCACAGCACATTAACAATATCGCAACAAAGGTATTGGATTTTTTTTACTGATAAAAGTAATACTAAATTCAATCCGTATGAATATTTTGATACAAAAGCAATTAATAGAAGGCAAAAGTTAAACATTTCATTATTTGATAGTAGCGATTTTCCTGTAAATAAGAATTACTCGAACAAAATCGAACAAATTGTGAAAAATAAAGGGACTAAAAGTCGATGGTTTAATGCTATTGCTGTTGCAGCTACTACAGATGAAATTGATAGTGTTAGAAAATTAAATTTTGTAAAAAAAATTAATTTAATCTATATCCAAACTAAAATAGCCGTAAGTTATTATGACACAGTATTAAATTTTAGTGAAAAAGAATTGCTTAAAAATCAATTAAACCGATTTGGAGGAAATTTGTTTATAAAAAACAAATATACAGGAAAAGGTATAAGAATAGCTGTTTTTGATGCCGGTTTTCCAACTGTTAATACAAACCCTGTTTTTGAACACATTAGAAAAAGAAATGGAATAATTAAAACTTATGATTTTGCAAGAAAGAAAGAAAATGTTTATGCACATAATCAACATGGAACTATGGTATTATCGTGTATTGCTGGTAAAATTGGGAATAAACAATTAGGACTAGCAATTGATGCCGAATTTCTATTGGCTAGAACTGAGGTTAAAGCTGAGCCATTTTCTGAAGAAGAAAATTGGTTGGCTGCTGCCGAATGGGCTGATAAAAATGGAGCTGATATTATAAATAGCTCATTAGGTTATACATATGTTCGTTATTTTACTTATCAAATGGATGGAAAAACAAGTTTAGTAGCAAGAGCTGCAAATTTAGCTGCTCATAAAGGTATATTAGTAATTAATGCTATGGGAAACGATGGTGCCGTTGAATGGAAAATTCTTTCAACTCCAGCCGATGCTGACAGTGTAATTAGTGTTGGAGGTATAAATCCATATACTAATTACCATGAGTCGTTTAGCTCTTTTGGACCAAGTTCTGATAAAAGGTTGAAACCAAATGTTGTTGCTTTTTCTGAAGCAATAGTATCATCAAAATCGGGTTTAATTGAATCAAGTGGTACGTCTTTTTCTACACCATTAGTAGCTGGTTTTGCTGCATGTGCCTGGCAAACAGATACAACTATGTCTAACATGCAACTTTTTAGTAAAATTCAACAATCGGGCGATTTGTATCCATATTTTGATTATGCACATGGATATGGAGTACCGCAGGCAAGTTTTTTTATTAATCAAAAAAAAATAACGAAAAATAAAACTTTTGATTTTGTAAAAAAAAATAACATTATAAGTATTGAAATTAAGACTGAATTTATAGACAAAAAAAATAAAAAAAAGAATAATTATTTATTCTATCATATACAAAATAATGAAGGATATATTGATAAATATTGGCTAATTGATGTATATAAAAACAAAGCAGCTCAAATAGATTTAAGAGACTTTGAAAATTCAAAAAAAATTGTTGCTCATTATAAGGGATATACACAGGAATATATATTGGCGAAATAAGCACAAAATCTTCTACCTATTTAATGTTGCTTACGCATGAAATATAACAAACTGTATTTCAAAAAAAACAATTTTACTCACAATCAAATATAAAGATTATGAAACATATTACAATATTATTATTTTTCTTTTATTTAACATTTAATGTTAGCTCTCAAACAAAATTAATAGAAGAAGATATTAGAAAATATGATATTAAAATACCTACTAGTGGACCTAATTTAAAAAATTTCAGACATTTTTATTTAGATTATGCTTTTGCAGTAACTCAAACAAAAGGTGAAGGTGCTGATATAAACTTTGGTAAAACACATATTTTTACAATCGGCTGGAGATATAAAAGAAAATTAAGTAATTTTTTTTCGTATGGATTTGATTTTAACTATAATAACTTAGTTTTTAATTTAAAACAAAACTCTAAAAAAATAGTTCCTAATAATATTACACATACAAAAGAAAAAATAAAACTAAATAATGCGGGTGGGGAATTTTTTTTAAGAACCAATATAGGACGTAGAGGCAATATTGTAGGAAAGTTTTTGGATATTGGTGCATTTGTAAATTGGTCAATTATTACAAAACACTACTTTGAAGATGATACAGACTCTAAAACAAATGGATACAATGCAGGAAAAACCGAAGTCGTATATAAGGATTTAAATTATGTTGAAGAGTTTCAATATGGAATAAAAGCAAGAATTGGTGTTAATCGTTGGGTTGTTTCGGCAAAGTACAGACTATCAGATGTGCTTACAGACAAATTTAGAACTAGTACTGTAAATATAGAACTTCCCAGATTATTTATCGGCTTACAAATAGGATTACATAGATAATATTTAGGCTATCAGCCTGGGCTTATAAAAACTAATAAATTACAACAATATTATTAGTTCTAATTTTATTCTTTTTTTTATTGTGTTGCTTTTGCCCTTTCAGGGCGTTATTGCTTATGAATGCATTTATACATAGGGCGTTGCCCCATGTTAATGCTTATGCCCATTCAGGG
>JAOZVK010000008.1 GCA_029938185.1 Bacteroidales bacterium
AACATGGGGATACTATAATAGTGGCTTGGCACCATGGTGCCAAGCCAGACGATATACACAACTGCAAAATCGGAAACAGAAAAATATTAGACCTAATTTTTCCAAGACGATATTTGTTTTTGTGGATAACGATAATTTTCAAAATCTTAAAAAATCGAAACATTAAATGAAAAATTTATCAATTTTTAGAACAATTAAAACAAGAATAATTTTATTGATTACAATTAGTTTGTTATTTTTAACTATACTTACAGGTAGCTTACAGATTTATAAACTTAACACTACATCTTCTAATTTTTTACAACAATTAGAAAAAACAATAAGAAACGATTATGACAAAAATATAAAGAACCAAGTTGAAAATACAGTTAGTTTACTTGAAGAAATCTATCAAAAACACAAAAAAGGAGAGTATGACTTAACAGGAGCAAAAAAATTAGCCGCTGATTTAGTTCGAAACATAAAATACGATAACGATAAATATTTTTGGATTGATAACAAAGAAGGTGTTAACATTGTATATTTGGGAAAACAAACAGAGGGACACAATAGAATAGAAAATATTGATGCGAAAGGAACACCTATTTTTAAACTTTTTTTAGAAATAGCAGTTAATGATGGTGGATACCTTACCTACTATTTTCCACGTCCAGACGAACAAGATGCCTCCCCAAAAAGGAGCTATGTGGCAATGTTTGAGCCTTTTGGTTGGATTGTTGGAACAGGAAATTACATTGATGATATTGATGAAGTAATAAACAAACAAAAAATAAAAAATGCTTCTCTTTTGCAAAAAACAATTACAGAGCTTATTTCTATTAGTCTTTTTATACTTATTACCTTTGGAATAATTTCAGGAATTGTAGGAAACAAAATATCAAAACCAATAGGAAAAGTAGTAAAAGCATTACAAAAAATGTCTCAAAAACAGATAAATTTCCGAATGGATACAAAACGAAACGATGAAATAGGAACACTTTATAATTCAATAAATACGATGAATAAAGTGTTTACTGAAATGATTACAGGAATTGATGAAACAGCAAGTTCTGTATTAACGGCAAGTAATCAATTAAGCACTATTTCGCAGGAAATTTCACAACGTGCAAATGAACAAGCTGCTACCACAGAGGAGGTTGCGACTTCAATGGAACAAATGCTTGCAATGATAAATTCAAACACCCAAAATGCTGAAATGACAGAAAAAGCATCTACAAAATCTGCAAATGAGATGAAACAGAGTAATAAAATTTTTGTAAAAACGATAAAATCTGTTTCAGAGATAAGCGAAAAAATATCAATCATTTCAGAAATAGCTGATAAAACAGATATTTTGTCGATAAATGCGGCAATTGAAGCAGCACGAGCAGGCGAAGCTGGTAAAGGGTTTTCGGTTGTGGCAAACGAAATACGAAAACTGGCTGATAAAACAAAAATTGCATCAATAGAAATAACGGAGTTGTCGAAAAACGGACAAAATATTTCTAAAATTGCAGGAGAAAAACTTGAAAATGCAATTCCTGAAATAATAAAAAGTGCTAATTTGGTAAACAGTATTGTTTCGGCAAGCAAAGAACAACAAAGTGGTGTTGAAATGGTTAGTATTTCAATGTTGCAACTCACCGAAATTACCAATGAAAACTCTGCATCAGCAGAAGAAATGTCAGCATCAGCGGAACAGTTATCAGCACAAGCAGAGCAACTAAACGAGTTGATTTCTTTGTTTAAAATCGGGAATTTACAAAACAAAAATGTGTTTATTAAACAGGAAAATAAACAAGAAGTTTCAGAGCATAAAAATAAAGGTTTTAAGATGATGTTATCAAATAAAGACAAGTCAGACGATGCTTTTGAAACTTTCATTTAATTTACTAAAAAAAACTAAATAAAGAATAACAATGAAAAACATAATAACTATATTATTAATTTTATGGCTTCCTGTTGTCAGTTTCTCACAAGAAAATGATAAAAACAAAATAAAAATAAAATTTTCAGGCTTTGTTAAAAATGACTTCTTTTGGGATACTCGACAGACATTCTCTGCGAGAGAGGGTAGTTTATTGCTTTGGGGAAAGGAGGTAATTGAAGATGCAGATGGCAATGATATAAATGCAAAACCTAATTTTAATTTTCTATCCATTCAAAGTAAATTATCATTAGCAATTAGTGGAACAGAAGCATTAGGTGCAAAGGTTTCGGGGAAACTTGAAGTTGATTTTTTTGGACAAGCCAATGACAACATCAATTTATTGAGATTAAGGCACGCATTTGTAAAATTAAACTGGACAAATACAGAATTACTTTTAGGACAATACTGGAACCCTTTATTTGTAACGGCAAGTGCACCAGGTTGTTCAAATGCGGGTTCGCCAATACAGGCATTTGGACGAAATCCACAAATCCGCTTAACTCAAAAAGTAGGAAAATTTAAGTTTATTGCAATCGCTTCGTCTCAAAGAGATTATGCCACTTGGGGAGCAGATGGTCCGACAAGTAAATATTTGCGAAATTCAGCTATTCCAGAATTTAACGCTCAAATACATTTTGAAAATAACCCAAATTTTATTGTAGGTTTTGGAACTGGATACAAGCAAATTGTTCCAGAAATACAAACCGCACAAGGATATTCTAAAAATCAGAAAGTTAGTAGTTATAATGGAATTGCATTTATGAAAATAAAAACAAAAACATTTAATTTTAAAGCAGTTACTATTTACGGACAAAATATTTCTGACGTATTAAGTATTAGTGGATTTGCGGTTACTAAAATAAAAGACCCTATTAAAGGTTTTGTGGAATATTCGCCACTTTCAACAATTTCTGCATGGACAGATATTCAAACAAACGGGGAAAAATTTCAGTTTGGAATTTTTGCAGGTTATTCTCAAAATTTAGGTTCATCGAAAAAAATTGTTGGTGAAATATATGGATTAGGAACAAATATTGAAAGTTTATATAGAATTGCACCTCGAATAATTTTTAATACTAACAAAATACGTTTTATATTTGAGAGTGGATATACAGTTGCTAATTTTGGAAAAACAAAAGATACAAATGGAGTTCCTACTGATTTAACATCTGCAAAAAATACAAGATTATTAGTCTCTGTTTATTATTCTTTTTGAAAACAAAATAAATAGATAAAAATGTGTATATCATTGTGCTTAATGCCATTTTTTTTATTTTTTGTTTCGCCTACGGCTCACAAAAAAATAAAAAAAACGTCATAAGCACATTTCCGATATGACTCACTGTGAAACAACGAAACTGGAAAAATAATTATTTTTTTTCAGAAACTTATTTTTTATATTTGATAAAAATTGTATTTATTCTGAGTAAAAAAACGAGTTTCGACTCATATTTTTCGACACAGTTTTGCAACACATCATTTGGAACAAGGAACAGACCTTCGGTATATTCAAGAGTGGTTAGGACATTCAAGCAGTAAAACTACCGAATTTTACACGCATGTTTCAAAAACTAATTTTAATCAATTTAAAAATCCAATTGATGACATTGAAATATGATAATTTACAAAAAAGTGATTATATTACGCAATTACGGAGTATATAAACACATTTATTAAAATATATAGTAGATATAAGCAATTGTTTATATATCTACGTTAGCGTGCATTTCTTAATCTGAATTAATATTTAATAACTTTCAAAATAAAGATAAAAAAAATGAAAAAAAATAGATTGATTTTAACCTCAATGATTTTTGCATTTACTGTTTTAGTTTCCTGCGAAAAAGACATAGGAGAGAATAATAAACCGGAAATTACTACTCAACCCTCAGATTTGAACGTAGTTGTTGGAGATTCTGATGACAATAACCAGCTTTTTGTAATTGCTTCTGATAAAGATGGTGATGATTTAAGTTATCAGTGGCAAAAATGCCTTGATGACGTGTGGAGTAATATTTATGGTGCAAATAATTCAAACTATATCCCTGATAAAAGTAAGGTAGGAACAATAGACTACAAGGTAATAATTAGTGATGAAGTATCGTCAGTTACAAGTAACATTGCAACTGTTACTGTAAATTCAAATCCACCTGTAAAAATTTTTGACATAAATGAAAATCGTGGTTGGGGTTTGTTATGGTATCAGGAGAAGTATTATTGTGGCAATCAACCCTATTCTGACGGACCTAATATTACGAAATATAGTTCTGAAGGAACATTTGAATCATTATTTGTTTCAGGAGGGAATTTAGAATTTACATCAGGCTTTGAATTATATGAAAACAAATTAGTTGCTTTGGTGCAAAGTGATAATGATGCAAGTTATTATATTGCGACTTATGATTTTGCAACAGGTGAGTTAGTGTCAAGTGTGAATTTTCAAACCACTTTAAACAATTTTATAGAAGATGCTGGATTAGATAATTTATACCCACAGGATATTGCATTTCAAAATGGACAATGGTATATGTCAGCAAATAAAAATGGCGATTATTCATGTGTACTTTTGCTTGATATAAATTTTGAATCAGGAGACATATCTGTGATAACAGAGAAAAAACCAGGAGGAGGTGCTGAAAATGGGTTACATTATACAGGCTTGACAGGCGATGGTGCTAATATTTGGTTAAATGGAGGCACTAAGATACTAAAATTAGATGAGAATTGTAATATAATAAAATCGTATCCTGAACCCATGGTTAATTTTAATATTTATGGTTTAGATTATGATACAGCCATGGACGAATTGATTTGTTATTCAAAGGGACATATTGAAAATATTCCACCAGAAGATATTGTCGAGACAGTTTATAGATGGAAACCTGAGTAAACGCACGCTAACAAAATCTATGTATCATGTGGTAAACAAGGTTTTTAGAAATCTCAACAAGAAAAAAGCACGGCCAATTTTTATATTTTAATTTTTTAGATTATTTTTGAGGTAAAATATAAAACGTCGGCTATTTAATAGATTGTAAGTTTGTCGGTTATAATCCGCACGCTACATAGCCAAATGTTGTGCTTCATGCAAGAACGACCGAGCAAACAATAAGACGATGTTTCTTTAAAATAAAATTTAGTTAATAAACAAAAAAGTAGCAAAATGAAAGCAAACCAATTAAGTGCGATAATTGTCGCAATGATTTTAGCAACAACAGTATTAATATTTCACTCTTGTGATAAAGATGAAGTTAGCGACCCGGCAAACCCTATAATTACAAGTGTAAACCCTGAAATAGCAACAGAAGGAACAGAAGTAACTATTACAGGGACAGATTTTACAACAGATGAAACAAAATTAGTAATTACAATTGATGGAATAACAGTAACACTAATAAGCATTAAGACAACCGAAATAAAATTTGTAGTTCCCGAAGGATTAAGTATTGGAGAAGCAACGATAAGTGTAAAAATAGAAGGTCGCTCCAAAGAAGCAACAGCAAGCATAACCATAGAAAACAATGTTGTTGATTTGTGGGAATGGGAAAAAGTTGGAGTATCGAATATTGAGTGGTTCGAGAGTCCAATTGTAGCATATGACAATAAATTGTGGCAAATTGCAGGAGACAGATGGGATGAAAATTTAGATACATATATCTTCACCAATAATGTATATAACTCGACCGATGGCATTACATGGAACTTAGTAAATGATAACCCTGGCTTTTCAGAAAGAGCATTGAATAGGACAATTGTTTATAACGAAAAACTTATGGTTGTTGGAGGAGTTCAAAATGGTGGCGGAGAAGAAAATGATGTTTGGTCTTCAAGTGATGGAGTTGAATGGACAATGGAATCTTCCAACCAATTTCACGGACGAGAGCGTTTTGGATTGGTTGAATTTGACAATTTTTTGTGGATTTTTGGTGGTGATTATTATGATTTTGATATTGAAGCGGGTTTTTTTACAGGAGACATTTTTAAAAGTGCCGATGGTAAAAACTGGGAGGAAGTAATATTAGAATCATCCAATCATCCAATTGCAAGAATAGACTTTTTTACTTATGTTTTTGACGATAAATTATGGGTTGTTTCTGGAAATAGTAATCTTGAAAATCAGGATATTAAAAGTGATATTTGGAATACAACTGATGGAAAAACATGGAATTTAGTGGATGAAAATGGCTCAATTGGAGAGATAGGGGACTTGATTTCAATGAATTCATTGGTGTTTGATAATAAAATGTGGATATTGCATAATGGTAAAGCCTACTACTCTGTAGATGGTAAAGATTGGATAAAAATCAATGATGAAGCAAATGTGTGGGATAGATTAATTGATGCTGTGGTATTTAATAATAGCATTTATATTTTTGCTGAATCGGGCGATGTTTGGCAACTAAAAAAGAAGTAGGTATAACAAAAAGCACGAAAGCACAACAAGAGCTATATATCATGCGGTGAGTAAGGTTTTTAGAAGGTGCAACAAGAAAAAGCATCGCCAAAATTTTGCATTTTAATTTTTTGAATTATTTTTATGGAAAAAAAAACTTTGGCTATTTCATAGATTGTGAGTTTGTCAGTTAAAATTCCGCACGTTACATAGCCAAATCGTTATAGTTTTTTCTTTATCTAAATACAGCGATATATCCTAACAAACAGATTGAGCAAGAGCCATATCATTGGGCTTGATGCTATTTTGTTTTTGGTGTTTTTCGGGTGCTTCGCACCTCGAAAAAACACCAAAAACAAAACATCACAAGCCCATATCCGTTAGCGTTAAATTAAATACAACAATAATAAAAGTAGAAAATGTATAAAAATAGACAGACACTTTATATTGCTCTCATTACAATTATAATGACAGTTATTTTGATTATCTATATTCTCATAATTCCAGATAGAAAAGATAATATAGTAAAAGAATACGAAACTACAATATTTGAATTAGATAAACAATCTAAATATCAAAATTCAGTAAAAAGAATACTTGATGAAGAATATCGTTTACTTTTGAAACAGTCCCATATCAAGGATAGTTTATTAAAAGAAACAAAAGATAAGCTAAATAACTATATTGAAAATAGCAATATAAAAATTGATACTATAACTATTTATGATTATTCAAAAGTTGATAGCTTGACAAACACAAATACTAATCTACAAAAAAAATATATTGATTTACAAAATCAAATAATTACACAAGATACCCTTGTTTATTTAAAAAACAATCCTCTTATATTACAATTGGACAGTCTAAAAAGTCATGTTGAAATAATACAAAATAAAAACGAAAATTTAAGTAAGAGAAATTATCAATTTATAATTTTCATTATAATTTTGGTATTACCATCAATATTTTTATTTTTTAAAATTGTAGAATTTATCCCGTCTAAAAAACAAACATTAGATTATCAAACAGAAACAGAACCTAAGATTTGGGATAATATTTATAAAATTAAACAAAGGCTTAGTAATGAGATTGAAATAAGTTATGCACATGCAAATTTACATTTCTTAATTGCCTTTTTAGTTAGTTGGTTCTTAATTTCATTTATTGGTTACTTTGGATTTACATTTAGTTCAACTTTATCTAATTTTACAAATTGGTTTGATTTTTCAATTTTATATTTACCAAGATTAATTGTAGTTCTCGGTTTGGGAACTTTATTTTTATATTTCATGAAATCTTATAAAACAAAATTGATTGATATAAAATACTATCAAAATGAAATTACAAATATTGAACTGAAAATTATTGCACTAAAAACAGCATTTATAAAAGATGATAAAAATATACTTGAAAAGGTTTCTATTAATTTTGTTGAAGCAGAGCGTAATTTTAAGTTAAATACAAACGAAACAACAAAAGAATTAGAACGCTTAAAGATAGAAAATGAATTTAATACCAAATATTTAGACAAATTTTGGAGTTTAACAAATATGTTTAGCAAAAAGGAGAAACAAAATACAGATGAGTAGGAGAAATGAAAGTCATTTACCGAAATCGTAGTAATTTTAAACTTTCTCTATCAGCTGATAGAGAATTAAGCATAATTTAAAAATGCAAGAAATAAACAAAAATAATTACAATCAATTTTTTAATCAAATTTTGCAAAAGATTGAAAAAGCACGTTATCAGGCGTTTCAATCTATTAATAGCCATAATATTACATTAAACTATGAAATAGGAAAAACAATTATAACAGAACAAGACAAGCACTCTTGGGGAAAATCAGTTGTAGAAAAACTTTCAATAGATTTAAAAAAAGCAATGGACGGAGCAAAAGGTTATTCTGTTCAGTCATTGTGGAATATGCGTCAATTTTATTTAGAATACAAAGATTTACCAGAGCTTTTTGAATTAGCATGTAATGTTCCCTGGATGCACAACATGTTAATTGTTCAAAAAATAAAAGACAATGAAGCCAGAAAATATTACTTGACAGCAACAAAAGAAATGGCATGGAGCAGAGCAGTTTTACTAAATCAAGTTAAAGCTAATGCTTACGAATATTACTTAACATTACCTAAACAGAGCAATTATGAGAAGGCTCTGCCCGAGCATTTATCAGAACAAGCAAATGAAGCACTGAAAAGTGGATATAATCTTGATTTCCTTGGAGTAACAAAGCCTGTGAAAGAACGAGAATTAGAAAATTTATTAGTTGGTAAAATTAAAGATTTTCTACTTGAACTTGGTTATGGCTTTTGTTTTATAGGCAACCAATATAAACTGATACTGAATACAAAAGAGTATTTTGTTGATTTGCTTTTTTATCACAGAATATTGAAGAGCCTTGTTGTAATTGAATTAAAAACAGTTGAGTTTCAGCCTGAATTTGCAGGAAAAATGGATTTTTATTTAGCACTTGTTGATGAGCAGTTAAAACAAAAAGACGATAATCCTTCAATTGGGATAATACTTTGTCCGACAAAAGATGATAAAGAAGTCGAATTTGTATTAAATCTTATTCATAAACCAATTGGAGTTGCAGAATATAAGTTGACAAAAGAATTACCAGAAAAATTGAAAGGTAAATTACCAACAGCAAAAGAATTAAGTAATAGAGTATTTAATATAGATAACGAATTGAAAAACAAACGCTAACATCGGCTTGGTGTCAGTCATTTTTTGCTTTTTGTTCCGCTTCGCTACACAAAAAACAAAAAATGCCCGCCACCAAGCCGTATTCGTTAGCATTAATTAAAAAATAAACCCAGAATAGAAAAATATGAAAAAAATCTTTACTATAAGTGGATTGGGAAGTATAGCATCAATTATTGCTCTATCTTTCTTTTTATATTACCAATTCGTGTATATAGAAAAAATTGAAATTGAAGTAAAAACAATCAGTTACGATGAATTGACAAAAAATCCAACAGAAAGAAACTTGAAAGCCGAATACACTTATAATGGAGATACAGTTTCAAATCTTTATAAAGCACGATTTATTATTTCAAATATTGGAACAAAAACAATAATTGGAGAAAGTCTTAAAACAGATTTAATACAAAATAAAATCACTCTACATATTGATACAGTAAACAAATTTAAAATTCTTGACTTTAAAATAACAAAATCAAACTTTCCTATAAGTTTAAACAATGGAAACGAAGATTTATTTTTAAAATTTCAACAATGGAAAGTAAATGAATTTATTGAAATAACTGCATATTTTGAAAGCGTAAACAAAGCAACTGATACAACTGCGAATTTACTTTTAATTGATGAACGAGAAATAATTGATGGTAAAATAAACTATACAATATACAATCCAACAGAAAAATTAGAAGACAGAAAAATAATAGACTTCCTGCCAAAGAAAATGAAAAACTTTTTTTGGTGGAGTGCAATAATAACTTACTTTATACTAATAATATTAACAATATTTGGGTTAAAGTCAGAATTTAAAAAACCTGATTATATATCAAGCAAAGGCACAAAAATATTTGTTGTTATTTTTATGCTTATTTTTATGCTGTTTGCAATTTTACCTATTTTATGGATGATTAACATATAATTTATGCCACTATTTCAAAAATCAGTAATAAATAAATACCTCAAAAGCCTTGACAATGACAAGGTTGATAAAGCATTTGAGAATTTTCAGAAATTCTACGGTAATAAAATGAGATTGGCAAATATAATGCAACTCAAAGAAGAAAATTACCAAGAAGGATTTTTGCGAGAAATTTTTGTGCAAACTTTGGGATATATTATAAATCCAGACGAAAATTATAATCTGACAACAGAATATAAAAATCAAAAAGACGCAAGAAAAGCTGACGGTGCAATTATCAGAGACGGAAAAGCAATTGGCGTAATTGAACTGAAATCAACAAAAACGAAAAATCTCGAAAGTATCAGAGAACAGGCATTTAGTTACAAAGTAAATCAGCCTGGTTGTAAATATGTAATAACTTCAAACTTTCAGAGTTTACGTTTTTATGTGGACAATGCAACTGAATATGAAGAGTTTAATTTATTTCAGCTAACCAAACAAGATTTTAAACTTTTGTATCTTCTTTTAAGCAAAGAAAGCATTTTTAACGATTTGCCCGAAAAACTGAAAGAAGAAACCAAGTTTCACGAAAAAAACATTTCTGATAAACTTTACGAAGATTACAAGCGATTTAAAGACCAAATTTTTGAAAATCTTGTAAAAAACAATCCTCAATACGACAAATTAACACTTTTTAAAAAGTCTCAGAAACTTTTAGATAGGTTTTTATTTGTCTTTTTCGCCGAAGACAGCGGATTAATTCCGCCAAATGCTGTCAGTCAAATTATTGAGCAATGGAAGACTTTACAAGAACTTGATGAATACAAACCGCTTTACAGTCGTTTTCAAAAATTGTTTACTCATCTTGACAAAGGACACACTTACAAAAAGTGGGGCGAAATTCCTGCATACAACGGCGGACTTTTTCGTAAAGATGAAATTTTAGACAGTTCCAACATCAAAATTGATGATACAGCCCTTGAAAAAGACAGTTTGAAAATATCGGCTTATGATTTTAACACAGAAGTGGACGTAAATATTTTAGGTCATATTTTTGAACATTCACTAAATGAAATTGAAGAAATAACAGCCGAAATACACAGCGGGAAAATAGACAAAAAGAAAACTAAACGTAAGAAAGACGGCATTTTTTATACGCCAAAATATATCACAAAATACATTATTGAGAATACAGTCGGAAAATTATGCAATAAGAAAAAAGCTGAATTACAAATTGACAATTTACTGATTGATGATTACAGTTATCGCAAAAAAGACGGAAAACTTAATCAAAAAGGAAAACAACTTTTTGATACCATAAATAATTACAAAAATTGGTTACTTACACTCAAAATACTTGACCCAGCTTGCGGTAGTGGTGCATTTTTAAATCAAACGCTTGATTTTCTAATAAAAGAACACAAACAAGCAGATGACTTACTCGCTGAATTGACAGGCGATAATTTAAGATTATTCGACACAGATAAAGCAATTTTAGAAAATAATATTTTTGGCGTAGATATTAACGATGAAAGTGTTGAAATTGCAAAACTTTCATTATGGTTACATACTGCACAAAAAGGCAGAAAATTATCTGATTTATCGGGCAATATAAAATGTGGAAATTCACTTATTGACGACCCCGAAGTTGCAGGCAACAAAACTTTCAATTGGAATATCGAATTTAGAGAAATTATGGATAACGGTGGTTTTGACGTTATTGTTGGTAATCCGCCGTATGTTCGCACTGATACTTTACCTCAAAAAAATAAGATATTTTATACAACTAATTGGATTTCTGCATATAAACAATATGATTTATACGTCCTTTTTTACGAATTGGGCATAAAACTATTAAAAAATAATGGTTTGCTAAGTTTTATAACACCAAATAAGTTTTATGTTGCGGATTACGGTAAAATGTGCCGTAAATACATTCTTGAAAACAGTTCTGTTGTAGATATAGCAGACGTTTCAATGATGAATATTTTCCCCGATGCTTCTGTTTATCCAACAATAATAACCCTAAAAAAACAAATTGACAGAGAAAATGAAATAAAAATCAAAGCAAAAATCAAAGACGAAAATGAACTAATTCAAAATAAATATGAAACAATAAAACAAATTGATTACATAAACGCAGATAATAATATCATCAATTTAAACATTTCAAACAGACAATTAATTTTAAAAGCAGAAAATCAAGGTCAAACAATCAAGAATTTATTTAAAATAACTCGTGGATTTAGACCGCCAAAAGACGAATTACTAACTAAAAATAAAACAGACGGTGCATATCCAATGATAATTGGTTCAGCTTTGAGTAAAGCATACAACATAAATTGGGACGGAAATTATGTGATATACAAACCAAAAGAAATTCCAGAAGCAAAAGCGATTGAGTATTTTCTTCAACCAAAAATATTTATACGAGACATTGGATTAAAATTCAATGCGTATTTTGACAACCAAAATTTTTTATGCCTAAAAACGATATATTTTATCTACGGGGCAGATGAAACGACTTTGAAATATGTAACAACGCTTTTAAACTCGAAATTTTTAAACTTCTATTTCTTCGAAAAATACTCAGCAATGCACATTTCAGGCGGATATTTGAGATTTAGAAAACAATTTATTGACAATGTTCCGATAAAAATTATTGACAACAAACAACCTTACATTGAAAAAGCTGACATAATGGTTTCTCTAAACAAAGAATTACAATCAAAAGCAGAAAAATTCAAGAAGAGAATAAAGGCAAATTTGGAAGTTGAAAAATTAACAAAAAAACAACAAAAATTCTATAACTTTGATTTTAAAACTTTTGTCGCAGAACTGAAAAAGCAGAAAATAATACTAAATTTCAAACAACAAGATGAGTGGGAAGATTATTTTGACAGTTATAAACAAGAAATCAATGATTTACAACATAGAATAAACCAAACTGATACAGAAATTGACAAAATGGTTTACGAACTTTATAAATTGACAGAAAATGAAATTGAAACGATTGAAAACAACTATAAATAACTGACTGATAAACAATTAAAAATGCTAACATTGTGCTTAATGCCAGCGAGTTTTTTTTCTTATTTTGTTCCGCTTCGCTACACAAAATAAGAAAAAAATCCCGCCGTCATAAGCACATTTCCGTTAGCCATAATTAAAAAAACAAATAAAATGACAAGAAAAGATAACAGAAATAAATATTCATTTTTTTAAAAACCTAAATTTGATTAATTTTGCAAAATGGATAATAATATAAAAATAGTAAGTTTATTTTCAGGTGCAGGCGGATTAGACCTTGGTTTTCAACAAGCAGGATTTGATGTTATTTGGGCAAATGAATATGACAAAGAAATTTGGGAAACGTATCAAAAAAATCACCCAAACACGATACTTGATAAAAGAAGTATTGTTAATATTCCTGTTGAAGATGTTCCTGAGTGTGATGGAATTATAGGTGGCCCGCCATGTCAAAGTTGGAGCGAAGCTGGTGCTGCAAGAGGAATAAAAGATAAAAGAGGACAACTTTTTTACGATTTTATTAGAATTTTAGAAGCAAAACAGCCTAAATTCTTTTTAGCTGAAAATGTTAGCGGAATGCTAATTTCAAAACACAGCGAAGCACTTGAAGGAATAAAAGAACTTTTTAAAAATGCAGGAATTGGATATGAATTATCTTTTAAAATGTTAAATGCCTCAGATTTTAGAATTCCACAAGATAGAAAAAGGGTGTTTTTTATCGGAATTAGAAAAGACCTTGATTTTAAATTTGAATTTCCAACTACAAAATTTGAAAAAGTATCATTAGCTGATGCTATTACGGATTTAAAAGACACAGCTATTCCTGCAAAAGAAAAAAATAAAACAAACGGAGAAATATGCCAAGTTCCAAATCATGAATATATGATTGGAGATTTTTCGTCAATGTTTATGTCTCGTAATAGAGTTAGAGCGTGGGAGGAACAATCATTTACTATTCAAGCAGGTGGACGACATGCACCTTTACATCCACAAGCACCTAAGATGAAATTTATAGAAAAAGATAAAAGAATTTTTGTCCCAGGAAAAGAAGATTTATATAGACGGTTAAGTGTTCGAGAATGTGCAAGAATTCAAACATTTCCCGACAGCTTTATTTTTCATTATAAAAATGTTCCAGCTGGTTATAAAATGATTGGAAATGCGGTTGCTGTTAGATTAGCAAGATTTTTAGCCAACTGTATAAAGAAGCAAATAATTGACAACTCTGTAACTAAAACAATTAAATTAGAATACACGAATAAAACAAGCCTCGCAGTATGACAAATATCTTAGACGCAATTGTAAATATATTAGAACACCCAAGTTTAGAAGTCAAAGAACTGACTTTTGGTAATAATCGTGCTACAAATGTTGGAGACGGTTTAGAGTTTTTTATAAAAGATGCCTTTTCTAATAACTTAGAAATTACCGACAAGAACAAGAGATTAGTTAATTATTCGACTACATTTTCTTATGAAGGAAGCAAGACAACACCGCCAGATTTAATGATAAAAGGTGGAGATGCTATTGAAGTTAAGAAAACAGAAAGTGTAAAATCAGAATTGCAATTAAACAGTTCTCATCCGAAATCAAAATTATTTTCGACAAGTTCTCTAATCAACAAACATTGCAAAACGTGTGAAACTTGGAACGAAAAGGATATTATTTATGCGATAGGACATATTCCTAAAAGTCGAAAATCATTATCTTCTCTATGGTTAATTTATGGTTCGATATATGCCGCTGATGAAGAGGTTTATACAAATCTCAAATCGGCGGTAACTGATAGTTTGGAAAATGCACCTGAAATTGATTTTTCTGAAACAAAAGAACTTGGAAGAGTTAATTTTGTAGACCCATTGAAAATTACAAATATGCGAATAAGAGGTATGTGGTTGTTACAACCACCTATCAAAGTATTTGATTATATTTATGAATATCAAACAGATTTAAAATTTCAGCTAATTTCAATTATCCCAAATGATAAATATAATTCATTCCCAATTGAAAGTAGAAATAGAATTGAAAATAAAAAAAGTGATAAACTGAAAATAAAGGATATAAAAGTAAAAAATCCAAATAATCCTGTTAGTTATATTGATTGCAAACTAATTACAATTCAGATTAGAGATTATTAGATAAAAATATTTCGATGATAATCAATCAATATGGCTAACATTGGTTTGGTCGTAAGCGGTATTTTTGTAGCTTACTTCATTCGTTTCACTCATTCAGTAAGCTACAAAAATACCACCTACGCCAACCCATTTCCGTTGTGGGTAATGAAACAGTATAATCACCATAGAAATAAACAGGAAAGTAATTATTTTGATAGTTCATAGTGGATAGAATTCTTTTAGCATCAGTGGAGACTTGAAACCACGGAAAAAACAGGGCGGAACTGAAAAGCCAAATGAGTAGGATTAAATTTAAATGATTTAAAAATGAAAAAAACGATTTTATTGATATTAGTATCAATTCTATTTTCTTTAAGTGTAGCTGCACAAGAAAAATTTACAACTTATGATAATGTATACGGAAAAAAAACATATGATATTCAACTGTCATTAAAAGATACCGATAAATTTACGTTGTATATTGATGCAATGTCATTGGATAAATTGCACAAGACAGGTGGATTTATGGTTGATAATAAAAAACACCAAGGATTTATAGATGCATTAAGTCAAGCAAAAGCTAAATACCAAGAGTGGGTAAAGACCGCTAAGGATAATAATGTAAATGAGCTTGACAAAGAAATGAAAATTAAAAGCAGAGTAGCTGGGTTTTTCCTCTACGGTGGTGATTGGCATTTTCAATATATGGTAAACTTGACTTTTGATTTTAAAATATTAGAAAGTGGTGGCGAGACAGAATATCTATTAATCGTCAGGTCTGGAAAAATGCAATCTTCAAGCAATCAATTCATGGATGTTGACGGTGTAGTTTTGGTGTTTTCATCTGATATAGAAATTGAAGAATTTACAAGTGCTATTTCCTTAGAGAAAATTAATGGATTTAAGAATAAACCAAAATCAGACGACTTATTCAAAGATTAATACGAACTCACAGCCGTAGAAGTTGAGATTGTTAAAAATTCGGTAAAATAAGCAAAATCAGATATGAAAAACATAGATAAGCAAAGTTTAGAAAACGCATATCGTTTATTCGATACAGGCGATATTGATAAAATTGAAATTGGCACAACCAAAGGATTACAACAAATACACAACTATTTGTTTAAAGGTTTGTATGACTTTGCAGCTAAAATACGCAAAATTAATATATCAAAAGGTGGTTTTAGGTTTGCAAACTCTTTGTATCTGAATGAAGCATT
Source organism: Bacteroidales bacterium (assembly GCA_029938185.1). Lineage (GTDB taxonomy): Bacteria > Bacteroidota > Bacteroidia > Bacteroidales > JAOZVK01 > JAOZVK01. The sequence continues at coordinate 16,283 of JAOZVK010000008.1, forward strand.
GGCAAAAATAGAACAAATGCCAGAAAACTCGTTTGAAGAAATTATAGCCAAATACGTAGAAATGAATATTGCACACCCTTTTTTAGAGGGCAACGGCAGAACAATGCGAATTTGGTTGGATATGGTTTTAAAAAAACGGCTAAAAAAAGTAGTAAACTGGCAGTTTGTAGATAAAACACTTTATTTGCAAGCAATGGAACGTAGTCCTGTAAACGATTTGGAAATAAGAGTATTACTATCAAATAATTTGACAGATGAAATTAACGATAGAGAAATTATTTTTAAAGGTATTGAGCAATCATACTATTATGAAGGCTACGAAAAAAATGGCGATACAGAATGATAAAACAATAACAAATACCCACAACAGCGGTTTGGTGTCAGCACTTTTTTATTTGTTTTTTTCGCTTTGCTCAAAAAAACAAATAAAAAAGCACCGAACACCAAGCCGTGTTCGTTAAGGGCAATTGCCCAAATTATAAAAAGTAGGACTAAATAAAATTAAATAAAATGGAAAATTCATTCAATCAAAAAAGAGAATTAAACGAAGCAAAAAAAGGATTTTTATTTGGAATCCTGTCTATACCAGGTGCATTTTTTTGCATTATACCGGGAATTGTGCTTGGGATTTTAGGATTTGTTAAAAGTAGAGATGCTATTTCAATCTACGAAAAAAATAGAGAGAGTTACAATGAAAATGACTTAAAGAAAGCAAATAATGGCAAAATTTTGAGTATAATAGGAGGTAGTTTATCTGTCCTATTTATTATTCTCACAATATTAGTTCCAAATGACAAAAATACCGGAAATTCAAATAATATTGATAATACTCAAAAAAAAGAATTATCTATTGAAGAACAAGTTATTAGTGATAGTCTTGAAAAAGCGAAAAAAGATAGTTTAGAGTTAGTTGAAAAAATAAGAACAGACAGTTTAGAATTAGTTGAAAAATATAAAACAAAAAAGCAAATAGAGAAAGAACTTGCTGCAATTAAAAAAGGAATTGATTTTAGTGAATATGACAAAACAGTTGAAAGCTTACAAATTGAATTAATATTATTTGGAGCGTGGTCAAAAATTATAGCAGAAGGAAAGGCACATGAAGATAAAGGAACTCAAAAATTAGCAGAAAAATTAAAAAAGAAAGTAATCCAAATGCAGATAAAAGAATTTCCGAGATTAAGAAAAAAATATGCAAAGGTTGTTTCCAGTAAATTGTGGGAAAGCAATATCGAAGTTCATTCAAACGGTTCAGGACATCGAATTATTAATTTTACAGGAGGACTATTTGCCAACAATAAAAACAAAAAAGATTTTCAAGAACAAGTACATGAAATTTTAACAATGTTTAGATTTTCACAAGCAAGATATAGATGGTACAAGGGAGAGGACGAATATACATATTGGAAAATAACTTCTAAAAAAGATAATGACCTTGTAACTTTTTAAAATAAACATAAAATATACTTGAATGTAAAAAAATAAGACAAGAGTTTGAAATTTTCTATAAGTCCAAAATGTAGAAAACCTTTTTACACGGTAATCAATAATGAATTGATAATCCGGATATTCAATAGAAAATAGACTGTTTTTTACCTGCAAATCAGAATATTAAGAATTAATCTTATAAAATTTTGTATCTTTACAATAAATAACAAAAAAATGCCAAAAAAACAAATACAAGTTCATGACAGTTTTTTCAAAAACTTATTTTCTAAAAAAGAAGAAGTAACTGAGTTCGTAACAAAGACATTTCCACCGGAAATTGTAAAAAAATTACATTTAAAAACATTAGAACTCGACCATACTGAATATGTCGATGACGAACTGAAAAAATATTTTGCAGATAAAGTCTATGATTGTGATTATAATTATACTGACAGCAAAACAGGAAAAGTTAAAATTACATTGCTTTTTGAACATAAAAGTACAATGGAAAATTTTCCCCATTTACAACTTTTGAGATATTTACTTAATGTTTGGGAAACTCAGATAAAGCAAGCAAAAGACAGAGATAGTAATATCAAAATGAAAGATTTTCGCTTAAAGCCTGTAATACCAATAATTTTTTATCACGGTAAAAATAAGTGGAATACAGAACCATTTGAAATATCTTTTGAAGGCATGGACAAACTTTTAATAAAGTTTCTACCTCAATTTGATTATCATTTAATTGACATGTCAGAATATCCGGATTCAAAGATAAAGGAGTTATTTAAAAGACCGGAATTGCAAATAAGTTTACTGTTAATGAAAAACATATTTTATGAGCCTAAATTACTTGATTTAATAAAAGAAATTTTTGTTGGAGTTGACAATTATGACAACAGACAAGAAAGACTATTTTATGAAAGCATAACAAACTATATTTATCATTCAGCAAATATTAACTTTAAAAAACTAATAGAAATTATGGAAACGTTATCAACACAAGGTTCAAAAATTTTTATTTCAACAGCAATGCAACTTGAAATGAAAGGAAAGTTAAAAGGTAGAATTGAAGGAATTGAAACAGGTATAAAAAAAGTAGCATTTTTAATGATACAAAGAGGTGATACTAATAAAGCAATAAAAGAAGTGACAGGTTTAAATACTTTACAAATTAAATATTTGAGAACTCTTGATGAATACCTTATTGATGAAGAAACGAGCTGATACTCTGACAGTTAACGCCGCTAACATCGGCTCGGTTGTCATTTGTTTTGTAGCGTTTTTGAGGTGCTTCGCACCCCAAAAAACACTACAAAACAAACGCCACCGGTAGCCGTGTCCGTTAGCATTAATTTAAAATTTAAAAAAATAGAAACATGAAGAAATCAATCATTACAATTATTTATATTAGCATTTGTATTTTAACTGTAAATGCACAGTCATTGAAAACTTATTCGGGACCATATTCGGTAAGTAATTCGACATTTAGAAGTGGAAATTCCACTTACACATATTATATGGATGGCGGAAAGGAAATAAAAAAGGGTAATTTCTCTTTTGATGTTAAATCCTCGAATTATGCAGGAAGTATTTCTATCAAAATCTCAGGCAAATACGATGATAATTTAAAAACTGGTTTGTGGACTTATACTATAAATGTAGTCAGTAAACAAACAAGTAATACAACAATGATTTTAAAAGCCAATTATTCGGAAGGGCTACCAGACGGCTTATGGAAATTTTCATTAATAGGTGGAAATAATACTGTAACATCAAACGTTTCAGCTACCTTTGACAAGGGAACTATAATTGGTGATTTTATATATAAAGCGAAAGATAACATTTCTTTATGGAATTACACTGCAAAATTAAACGAACAAGGATATTTCATTTCATATTCAAGCAAAGAAAATCAAAATAGCAACTTAGGAGAATATCATAAAGGTATATTAATTACAGGAGAATACACAAAAGTGAAAATTGATGAAATTGTAAATACTCTTGCAAAAATAGCCAATCAACCGGATGCTTTAAAAGATTATAAATATGTAATAAAAGAAAAAAGTTATATACCAGGTGATACTTACGACTATTTCTTTAATTTCATGTATCTATTTGATGACATTTCTGGCGATGTCAACTATGTTAAAACAGACTACCAAAATAATGTTGAATATAAGTTTATTGGGTTTAAATATAGAGAAATTGATACACAAAAAACGTTAACTGATTATTACAATGATAAAGTAAAATACGCTGACAAATATTTCAACGACAAAGATTATGACCGAGCAACAAGATACTACGAAGAAGCTCTTAAATACAAGAAGATAGCTTATGCTGAAAATAAAATAAAAGAAATTGAAAATATTATAGAACAAGAATATCAAGGTTTAGTCAAACAAGCAGATGATAATTTTAATAATTACAAATTTACGGAAGCAAAACCATTTTATGAAAAAGCTAAAAAAATAAAAGATGATAATAATTATTCCCAAAATAGAATATACCTAATTAATGATATGAAAAATGATGGAGATAAATATTACAAATTAGCAAATGAACTCTCTCAGAAAAATCAATTAGATAGTGCAATACATTATTATAAAGTAGTAGATTATTTTTATCCAAATAATCCAAGCGTATTAAATAGCTTAGGTTGGACATATCTTGTAAACAAACAATTTAATGAAGCGTTGACAATTTTTGAAAAAGCAAAATCTGTAACAAAGACTAATGACAAAACCTATATGTATATTTTAGGTAATTTAGCTCATAGTTATTTATTAACTGATAATACAGAGAAAGCAAAAAAAATATACTACGATAACAGAAAGAAACAAGTTGGTGATAAATTGTGGGAAGATATGGTTGTTTCAGATTTTAACACTTTTATTGATTTAGGAATAAAGAATGAATTTTACTATGAAATAGCTAAAAAATTAAAACGTAAAAAAGAATTAAAACAAGTTGATTGAAATGGACAAATTAAAATTAGTTTTACTTGATAACGGTCTGGATTACATACTTGAAGCTCTAAATCCAATATATAATAAACATAAAGTTTCTAAAAAAGCATGAAATATACAATTCTTCATTCTTTTTCGGGTGTTGAATTGATATTGAAACATAAACTTAAACAAATAGACTGGAAACTACTTTTTCAGAAAGTTAATGAAGCGGATTGGAGTAAATTAAATGATGGTAGTCTTTATAGTGTAAACCACTGGGAATTAATTAAACACCTAAAAATAAGGGCGTTACAATTGACAATGCCCCAATTGAAAAACTTAGAAAATTAAGAAATAAGGTCGAGCATTTTGAAGTTGATATTACTATTATTGAATGTAAAAAAATTATTGCGAATACGATTAATTCTTTGGTTAATTTTTGGGAAAAACATATTAAAAATCATTGTGACCAAAAGCAACAAGAAAAATTTGATTTGATTAAATTAATTATTAATGATTTTGACTTATACATTAATATCCAGCTTGATAAACATGAAAAATATATTGATGATTTAAAAAAGGAAAATACTGTAATTACAGTTCTTTGTCCTAATTTAGATTGTGGCAATCTTAGTTTTGATATAATCAAAGAAAAAGAAGTTTGTAAATGCTTCATTTGTGGGACATCTTTATTTAAAACAAATTATATCAACAACATTAGAGAATTAGAGATTTTAGAACAAAATGCAGGAATACAGGCAAATGATTATTCTAAAACTTGTTCGATTTGCAATAGTAATAAAAGAATTAAATATGAAATATCTGATAATATACATATTTATTATTGTCTTGAATGTTTTCATAAGGAAATAGATAAGAATATTACAATTGAAGAGTTTATAAACGAATTAAAATCTACTCGTTCTGAAAGTGAAATAAAAGAGAATTTTAGAAAATATTACAAAATAATAAAACAACTAATTGATTGAAAATGAAAATGCTAACATTGTGCTTAATGCCATTTTTTTTATTTTTTGTTTCGCCTACGGCTCACAAAAAAAAAAAAAAACGTCATAAGCACATTTCCGATATATGCAATTGCAAAAAAAATAACAACTAATGAAACACACATGAAAAGATTAAAAAAATATTTAATATTTACAATAATAATTTCATTATTTTTATTTTCGTGTTCTACAAATAATAAAAATACAAATAATAATTTAAAAATCTCTTTTGAAACAAGGGGGTTGAAAATTGTAAAACCAAATGAAATTAATAAAAAATGGGAATGGATAGTTGAACCAACTTTCGAATATGAAGTTGTTGGTAATTATAGCAAAAAAGAAAATAGATTATGGGTTTGGAAAACAAAAAAAAATTGTGGTTATGTAGATAAATTAGGAAATATTGTTATACCATTTAGATATGATGCCGTTTGGGATTTTTCAGAAGGATTAGCCGCTGTATCACATGGAAATTCAGTAGGTATAATTGATACATTAGGTAATTTGATTATACCTTTTGAATATCAAGATATTTATTCTATCGGCTTTAAGGACAATATTATATCTGTAAAAAATTGGAAATGGGGTTGTATAGATAGTAATAATAATATTGTAATCCCATTCAAATATGATAATGGAATATCATTTCATGATGGTTTAGCAAGAGTAAGTTATCAGAATAAAAATTTTTATATAGATAAAACAGGACGCACTGTATTAAAACATAATTATAGATTTGCAAGCTTTTTTTCAGAAGGATTTGCAGAAGTTAGTAAAAGTAAATCTGGCTATATTAATAAAAAAGGCAAATTGGTTATACCTTTAAAATTCGATGGAGCTAACCCTTTTCAGGACGGTTTAGCTGTTGTTAAAATGAATAATAAAAATGGTTACATAGATACAACGGGAAAAGTTATAATTCCTATTGAATACGATTATGCTGATTGGTTTAAAAATGGGATTGCAGTTGTTGAGAAAAATGGAAAAAGATGGTTTATTGACAAGAAGGGAAATGCAATATTTCCCGATAAATATGAAAACGCTTATAATTTTAATTATGGATTAGCACAAGTAGAAAAAAATCAGAAAATTGGCTATATAGATAAATCTGGTAATTTAATTATTCCATATATATTTGATGATGCAAGAAATTTAGAAAATGGTTTAATTTGGGTCAAACAAAACAATAAATGGGGAATAATAAAATTAATAAAAAATAAAGAAAAAAAACAAGTAGACAACAATCCACCTATTCTCACAATAGAAAATAATAATATTACAGAGACAAGTCGTGGTTTCAAATTAATTAGTGAAGGTAAAATTACATTAAAAGGCACTATATTGGACGAAAGTGGCGTAAAAGAATTTACAATAAATGGAAACCAATACGAAGGAAATAATTATACAGAAATAGATTTTTCAGTAGAAATTTCAGGCGATGCTAATATTCATATTTCTGCAACAGACAGCAAAGGAAATAATACTGAAAAATTATATTCCATAGTAAAACCAGAAAATAATTATCAAAATAATCCACAAAACAATATAAATTCTGATAAACGCCTTGCTCTTGTGATAGGTAATTCTGACTATAAAAATTATCCATTGAAAAATCCAGTAAACGATGCCAACGATATGGCAAATGTGCTTGAAGAAATAGGATTTGACGTAATTAAATTTACAGATACCGATTTTTCAGAAATGAATGATGCTGTTGACGAATTTGGTGAAAAATTAAAAAATTATTCAGTTGGTTTATTTTTCTATGCAGGACATGGAATGCAAGTTGATGGCGAAAATTACCTTATTCCTGTTGATGCCAGTTTATCAAACGAAGGCGAAGTAAAATATAAATGCCTTGCGATAGGTATTGTTTTAGCAAAAATGGAAGCCACAACTAATACAAATATTTTACTTTTAGATGCTTGTCGGAACAATCCATTTGAACGCAGTTGGAGTAGAAGTATTCAAAATAAAGGTTTGGCTTCAATAAATGCCCCAAGTGGAACATTCATCGGATTTGCAACTTCTCCTGGCGATGTGGCAAGCGATGGAACAAATAAAAATGGTATTTATACCGAAGCAATTTTAACACATATCAATAAAAAAGATTTAACAATTTACCAATTGTTTAACAAAGTAAATAAAACAGTTAGTGAAAATACAAACAACAAACAAGTCCCTTGGATTTCAAGTTCTTTATCAGATGATTTCTACTTTAACAACTAATTTCATTAGTCATGAAAAATTTTTTAATAGCTTTTGCAATTGCAGTAATTAGTGGTATTATAATATTAATTGTCCAATATACTTTTTTTGAAAAAAAAGACAAAGTATCACCAGTAAAAGTTGAATTATCAACAAATAAAGGTAATTCTAAAATTGATTTATATAAAGGGGACACATTAAAACTTTATATTGAAACAAATCAAGAATGCTATATTCGGTTAATATATTTAATGGCAGACCAATCAAATGTTTTGTTACTTGAAAATTATTACATAAAAAGTAATTTAGTTAATGAAAAATTTGAAATTCCAGATAAATTTATCTGTTCAGAACCATTTGGAAGTGAAAAACTTATAATTTATGCACAAAAAGAACCTTTTTTGCCATTAAAAACTATTGAAAAAAATAATTACATTTTAATACTAAACAACATTGATGAAATTAATGACAATATACAACGTGGGTTAAAAAAATTGTCTAATATTGAAATGTATGCAAATCAGAATATTGAAATACAAACTATTGATAAGTGATTGAATTAAAGCATATATCATTTGCTTGGATATAATTAGTTTGGTTTTGTGTGGCTTGTTCCGGTCGCTTCGCTCCCTACACAAACCACAAAAAACCAAACTAACTCTACCACAGCAGTTACCGTTATAGTTAATCAAAAAAAATAAAAAAAACAGAAAAAAAATATTAAAAAATATTTTTTCAGTATATTTGCATTTTCAATGCAAATTTAATAATATGAATAAATTACTAACATATATAAGTCTTTTTAGTGGTGCAGGTATCGGTTGTTATGGATTTAAACAAGCTGGATATTATTGTATTGCTACGAATGAAATTTTAGATAAACGTCTAAAATTTCAAGAATATAACAATAAATGTGTTTATAACAGCGGATATATTTCTGGTGATATTACACAAGAAAATATAAAAAACCAATTTGATACCGAACTAAAAAAATGGCAAAAAAGTTATAATGTAAAAACACCTGACGTTATAATTACAACACCACCATGTCAAGGAATGTCAGTTGCAAATCACAAAAAGAAAAATGAAAAAAACAGAAATTCTCTTGTTGTATCATCAATAAAAATAACAAAAGAATTAAAACCTAAATTTTTTATTTTTGAAAATGTAAGAGCTTTTTTAACAACACTTTGCACAGATATTGACAAAAAAGACAAATCTATAAAAGATGCAATTGAACACAATTTAAAAGGAGAATATAATATCCTGTATAAAGTGATAAACTTTAAAAATTATGGTTCGCAATCAAGCCGAACAAGAACACTTGTAATAGGTGTCAGAAAAGATTTACAAGATATTACTCCTTACGATTTTTTCCCAGAAAAAAATGAACCGAAAATTTTACGAAAATTAATAGGAGATTTACCTAAACTCGAAAAAATGTCTGAAATTAGCGAAAATGATATTTTTCATTCTTTCAGAGCCTACAATCCCAAAATGATAAAATGGATTGAAAAACTTGACGAAGGACAATCTGCATTTGAAAATACTGAAAACGAAAGAATACCACACCAAATTATTGACGGTATAATACAATATAATAAACAAAAAAATGGTGATAAATATTCTCGTTGGTTTTGGGACAAGGAAGGTCCTTGTATTCACACAAGAAATGACATTTTATCAAGCCAAAACACTATTCATCCCGACGAAAACAGAGTTTTTAGCATACGAGAAATAATGCGAATGATGACAATTCCAGAAAATTTTCAGTGGTCTGATAAAAAATTGAAAGAATTAAATAAATTATCGGAGATTGAAAAAAAAGAATTTCTAAAAAAAAATGAACTAAATATTAGACATTGTGTAGGTGAAAGCGTTCCAACAATTATATTTTATCAAATAGCAATTAAAATAAAATCGTATCTTCAAGAAATTGCAAAAACAACTAAAATTACTGACATTATAAAAACAAACAAACTTTATGAAATAGAAAATTTGCATTTATATCTTACAAAACACGCAAGTCAAAAAAAAACAAAAAAACTGTTTAATATTGCAGAATTGTCAAATGCAGAAAGACAAAAAACAGCGGCATATTTTACCAAACAAGATATAGTATTTACGGTAGTAAATTCTTTACCTGATTTCAAAAAACGGAAAACAATAAAAATATTAGAACCATCTGTTGGAGTTGGTAATTTTTTACCACTAATTTTTGAAAAATATAAAAATATTGAAAATGTAATTTTAGATATAGTTGATATTGATAATAATTCACTCGAAATATTAAAATTAATTCTTAAAGGAATTGAAATTCCTAAAAATTTCACTTTAAATTTTATTAATGCAGACTTTTTGTTGTGGAAAAATGAAACTCGCTATGATTTGACAGTTGGAAATCCTCCATATAAAAAAATTACAGGTAACGCAAAACTGTTAAAAACATATAAAAAAGATATTTATAATACAGAAACAAATAATATTTTTTCATTCTTCATTGAAAAAGCCGTTAAAATTTCTGATTATGTTTCGTTTATAATACCAAAAAGTTTAATAAGCACACCAGAATTTAATAAAACAAGAGAATTATTAGAACAACAAAATATTACTCATATTTGCGATTATGGAGAAAAAGCATTTAAGGGAGTTAAAATAGAAACTATTAGTTTTTTATTAGATACCAAAAACAAAACAAAATCTGAAACAATAAAAATAGAAAGTTATATAACAAAAGATTTTACGAAAAAGAGCAAAGTTTACGTTTTTTCAAAAGAATTTCCATACTGGTTGCTATACAGAGATGAAATTTTTGATACAGTTGCTAATAAAATGGAATTTGATATTTTTAACAGTTTTCGAGACAGACAAATTACAAAAAAAATCACAAAAAATGAAGGACAAATTAGAGTATTAAAATCACGCAATATAAAAGATAATTTAATAGAAGATATTGAAAATTATGATTGTTATATTAATGAGATAAATAATTTAGCAATTCGTAAATTTCTAAATAAAGAAAATGTTGTTTTAATGCCAAATTTAACATATTCTCCAAGAGCAACATTTTTACCAAAAAACACAATAACAGATGGTTCTGTTGCTTTATTGACTATGAAAAATGGGAGTAGAATACCTACAAAAAAAGATTTAGAATTTTATAACACAAAAGAATTTCATAAATTCTACAAAGTTGCAAGGAATTATGGCACAAGGTCATTAAATATTGATAGCAATTCTGTTTTTTTCTTTGGACTACTAAAATCAACAACAAATGAATAAAAAAATATCAAAACATTTATCTTCTTTTGATTTTGACATAAGAAAATCAAATAACGCCAGATTTATTGACCAAAAAGTAACACCTGACGTGTTAAGTTTTGTCTGTGAATGTATTATAGAACATTTAAGCAATGATAACAACAACGAATTTACAATAAATGACATAAGATATTCTGAATATGCAAATGATTTAGTAACTGATATATTTGGTAAACCCGGTATTAAAAAAGCAGAAAATGAATACGATAAGTTTTTCTCACAACCAATAAAAATGCTTTCGTATGCAAATATTTTACAAGAAAATAAATCAAAACGAACATATAAATTCAAAATCAAAAATTTTGAAATATTAGAATATATCTCTGTAAGAGAGCGAAATGCGTATAAATTTATTGTTCAATATCTCGAAAAAGTTTTGAATGACAGTGATTTATACACTATTTTCGATACTTTTTTCAACAATCAAACAAAAAGTGAATTTAACAACCTGAAAACAAATTATATAGATTTTATTATTTCAAATACTGCAATTAAAAAAGCAACAGAACCGAAACGTATTTTTACAAAAATTATAAATCCGTTAGCATTCAACCTCAAAAAATTAGGAACAAGAAAGGGTTTTTTATCAAAAACTAATATTTCTTACAACGAACTTTTATACAACCGTCCAAACTGGCGAGATATAGGTAAAGATAAAAGTATTAGTAGAAATGCCTTTTTAGATACATTTGAAAGTCAAATTGACAATATAAAACATTATAATTACAGTATAAATAAAGCGAAAAAGTTTGTAAAACAACTACACAAATACAGTGAAATTCATAGATTTGAAAATTATCCAGCATTGCATGCCCATCATATTTTTCCTCAAAATGAATTTCCTGAAATAGCTGATTATCCTGAAAATATTATTGCAATTACACCAAATCAACATTTTCTCAGAGCGCATCCTAATAACAAAACAACAATAATAGACCCAAATTATCAACTAATTTGCTTAATATCAAAACTTGACAGTGTTGAAATAAATTACAGAACAAGTAAAGATGATTACAACAAAGATGAATTTGTAATGGTTTTGAACACTGGATATAATACCGATTACTTCAAAAAAACAATGGATATTATAGGACGTGGATATGATATATTTGGAGAATATGCACGAAATTCAAGCAGAACAGAACATCTTATCTTTGATAAAGTGAGGATTAGAAAATATGTTACAATAGATAACAATTCTGACCATATAACAAAAGAAGTTTCAGGTTCATCGAAGAGTAATTATGCTAAAAACTTATCTGCAAAAATAGATATAGGTGTTAATGCCTTTGTTTTTGCAGCATCGGTTGATGCTTATTATGGTAAACAAACATCACAATATGAAAAGAAATATTGCCATACAATTATGGACTTAAATATCATTCAGAAAATATCTATTGATAAAAGAGAAATTGACAGTTTAATAACCGCTGTTGACAGCCATTTCAAAAGAGATTTGGCAAACTTACCACCTAACGAATTATTTAAAACATATGGAACTCATTTTATAAGAAGTGCATTTATCGGCGGACGTATTGATTATTCATTAAATATTACAACAACAGAAAATATTACAAATTCGGAGATAGGAATTGCAGCAAGAGCAAAATACAAAGTAGTGTCAGGAGGTGGTAGTTATGACCAAACAGAACACAGTAAAATTACTGAAAGTAACACAGAAATTAATTTTAGAGCAACAGGAGGAAATTCGCAATATTTAAAAGACATAAATGACAAAGACCAATATAGAAAGTGGGCAGAAGGTATTGAAAGTAAACCTGGTTTATGCGAATTTGAAAAAGAAAGCCTAATGCCCATTTGGGTTTTAACAAAAAATAAAAAAAGACAGGACGAGTTAAAATGGTATTTTGAAAATACAATTCTTCGCAATCACAAACCACTTGTAGAAATTGAATATAAACAACCTATTACAGACCCGATATTAGATATGCGAGCAGATGCTGTTAGAGCCAACTATGAAATATATTTTTATGGTTTTAACATAATTCAAGATTGTGATAATGACAACGATGGAGGTGAGTTTTCATATAATATCTATGTTGATAACAAAAAAGTATTTAACATTGCCAAAGGTTATATAGTTAAAGGTTACGATAATAAAATGTTAGAAGTTAAAAAAACGCACTATTTAAAAAATGTGCCTTATCGGAAAGGAGAATTCGTTAATGTAAGAGTGAATTTATTTGAGAATGATGCTTATACCTCAGATGATAAACTTGGTGACAAAAATGTTACACATAATTTATTTAAGCCAACCGCAGCGCAATGGTATAATCATACAGAAGATAAGGGCAGTAAATGGATGAAAGTTCCACTAAAATTGTCTGGCAGTTGCAATGCCTTTTTTTACTATCAATTAAAAAAAGTAAGAACGGAAGAAGCCCGAAAATTAGGAAGTGCGGGATGGCACGCATACGAAGCTGGTCAATATGAAAAAGCCCAAGAATTTAATAAAAAAGCTTTGAAACTTGATAATACGCTTTGGTATGTCCATTTTAACGTCGCATTAATTTATTTAATCGAAGGCAACCCGAAAGCAGTTGAAAAGTATAAATTTACATTAGCTCTACAAGACAATATGGAAAATATTACGGCTTCACTTAATGACATTAAAAATTATGAAAACACGCATGGAGAAATACAAGGTTCTGCAAAAATAAAAAGTATGTTTGCCAAAAGAATGGATGAATAAATCAAAAGGTGAGACACTGTCTCACCTTTTACAAATCATTATAAATGAAAGAAATAAGGATTGATAAATCATATAAAAACCTACTTTCCAAAATTGGAAACACCTATACGCAAGCAAAAGAAAATGCAACAAAAGCAGTAAATACTGAACTAATAAAAGCTTATTGGGATATTGGAAATTACATTGTAGAGTATGAACAAAAAGGAAAAATAAAAGCCGACTACGGTGATAAACTGATTTTGCAACTTTCAAGCGATTTAAAATTACAATACGGCAAAGGTTTTAGTAAAAGTAATATGGTGTATATGAGACTGTTTTATATAAAATATCCAAATTACAAATTAGTCTCTAAGAAACTTTTCTGGTCTCATTATTTTGAACTATTAAAACTTGATGATGGCTTGGAACGAAATTTTTATCAACAGCAATCGATACGTGAAAACTGGTCTGTAAGAGAATTAAAACGTCAAAAAAACAAATCATTATTTCATAGATTAGCAATTAGCAAAGATAAAAAAGGAATATTAGAGCTTGCCAAAGAAGGACAAATAATTGAGAAAGAAAGTGATATAATAAAAACACAGGTGCTTGATTTTTTAGGATTTCCTGAACAATACCAATATTCAGAAAGCGAACTTGAACAACGAATAATTGATAATTTACAAAGTTTTCTTCTTGAACTTGGAAAAGGATTTGCATTTGTTGGAAGACAATTTAGAATGACACTTAATAACAAAAATTATAGAGTTGATTTGGTGTTTTATCACATAATACTAAAATGTTACGTCCTGATTGACTTAAAAATAGGAGAAGTAGAGCATAATGATATTGGACAAATGAATATGTATCTTGGATATTTCTCAGCCGAAGAAAATAGAAAAGATGATAACGAACCAATAGGAATAGTTTTAACAAAAGAAAAAGAAGATATTATGGTAAATTATGCAAGATACGGTATGACAAGTAATTTATTCGTTTCAAAGTATCAGCTTTATCTGCCAGATAAGAATAAATTAAAACAAAAAATTCAGGAAATACTTGATGATGAATAAACAATACCGCTATCATTAGGCTGGCTGTCAGTGGTTTGCGTGGTTTTGCTTTGCGATTTTTCGCTTCGCTCAAAACCACGCAAACCACCGCCACCAGCCTATTTCCGATATGGTTAATTGCGTATAAAAAATAAAACTATGACAAATGCAGAATTTATAATCT
>JAOZVK010000169.1 GCA_029938185.1 Bacteroidales bacterium
ACTTTGTGTAACTTTGCGGTTAAAAAGCGGCTAACTTAAAACTGGTAGCCTAAAACTTTCATTTTAATTTGCTATTGTTTTTGTTCAATTTGACACTTTTTGTGAGTTCTGAAGCACCATTAAACAGGTAGATGACATTTATTTTTTTGCAACATAGATTGTTGCAATACCAAAACTTAAAATTTTAAAATAATTTTTTGTAAATCCAGCTTTTTCAAGTTCATTAATAAATAAAGCTCCATCTGGAAACGCTTTTACAGATTCGGGTAAGTAGGTATATGCCGAATTATCTTTAGAAAAAAACTTTCCAAAAAAAGGTAATATATACGAAAAATAAAAATTATACAGTTGTTTGATAGGAAATTTTGATGGTTTCGAAAACTCAAGAATAACAGCAGTACCATTTTGATTTAAAACTCTATACATTTCTTTTAAACCTTTATGTAAATTTTCAAAATTTCTTACACCAAATGCAGCTGTAATAGCATCAAATGATTCATTGTCAAATTGTAGATTTTCGCTGTCACCTTTTTGCAACTCAATTATATTGTTGAGTTTTTTGTTTATAATTTTCTGTTTCCCTACCTTTAGCATACCATCTGAAATATCAACACCTATTATCTTACTAGGATTAAGTTTTACTGCTTCAATAGCAAAATCGCCTGTGCCAGTTGCAATATCTAATATTGTTTCAGGAGTTTCTTTTTTTAATATTTTTATAGCCTTTCTTCTCCACAAAATATCAATACCCATTGATAAAAAATGGTTTAGAAAATCATATTTTTTTGCAATTTTATTGAACATTAATGCAACTTGTTTTTTTTTGTTAATTTCAAGTTCGCTATATGGTATTACAGTTTTTTTTGACATTTTTAGTTCTTTAAAAGTTGGCTCTTCGAGCCTTTTAATGTTGCTTATGCATTCTTGCAAACTACTAACATACAGTTAATTGCACGAAAACAAATGCCAAAAAACTTTTGTAAGACTACTTATAAGTACTGTTACAAAAGTTTTTCGACATTTACTTATTCATAACTTTTTTATTAAGTTGCCTTTATACTAATGCGTAAGCAACTATAAATAGCTCTAAGACCTTAATTTATTTTATAGCTCCTCTCATTTTTATATAATTCACCTTATTGCTACCCAACTGTTTATGTAAAGGCATACTACGTATAAGTTGGTTTCGTAGTCTAATTGGTTTGACATTTTTACTGGAAATATTAATAACACGTAGATTATCGTACACTGTTATTTTCGATTTATAATCATAATAGGTATGAATAAAATTAAATGAATATATTGCCCTAACATTATCTAAATACCATAGTCCTTTAATTTTTTTGAAATTAACAATGCTATTAAACATTAAATTTTGTGTATACATTCCGCTACTATTCAAATCCAATTCTGTTGAAGAAATTATAGAATTTACCTTTTCTAACCTTTCATTATCATACGAATATTTCATTTTTTTGAATGCCATACTTTTTGCATCAATATATATTTCGCCTTTATAAACGGCTCTTTTCGATTTTGGTTTAAATAATATTAAATACTCATTTTCTCCATTTTTATTTTTAATTATTGATAATTTATAGTTAAAATGTTTATAATGTCTTTTTTTCAAAAAGTTTAAATTACTTAAAGCAACAACAATAAACTTTTTAGGATATTTTGCAATATCTGATTTTATCATTTCATACGGACCGTTTATAAAAGTTATATAATCCCAAATCTGAGTTTTTTTTACACTATCATTTTTTTTTGCACGTAAAATTTGTATTTGGTCTCTTCTTCTATTTGAGTATGAGTTTTTATAAATATCTAATAAAGCATCAATTTCTTCTATACATGTATCATTTTCAGTTATTTTTTCATTAAACCAAGCTCGCATTTTTATTGCTCTATTAGAATAGTTTTCAACAATTTTCGATTTTGCTACATCAATAAATAAAGTAACAGCTTTAGGATTAACAATTACTTCTTCAATCTTTTTTATTGATTTTCTAAGTTTTACATTTATTGAATCTTTATATCTGTTTATTTTTATTTTTTTTGTATTATATCCAATATGCGAAACATAAATTATTTTGGTTTTTAATGGTAATTTTATCAAAAATCGTCCATTTATGTCCGATGATGTTGCATATTGTTTATTTTTATCATAAATATTTACAAATTCGAGTATCCTGTTATCATCAAAATCATTAACAATCCCTTTTATTATTTTAAAGTCTTGTGAATACAAGTAAGATGTAATAAATAAAAAGATAATATTTAATATAGTTTGTTTCATGTGTTTAAAATTTATGGCTACCAGTTTTAAGTTGGACGCTTTTTAAACGCAAAGTTACACCACATTTTATTAAGGCAATCTACTGATTAACAGTATGTGCAAAATAGTATTAAATAGGTCTATGACTTTATATTTGCTAATTGTCCACATGCGGCAGATATATCTGACCCCTTGTTTCTTCTTAAATTTACAATGATATTTTTGCTTTTTATGAAATCCAAAAATTTAATAGCATTATATTTATCCGATTGTTTAAAATTACTTTTATCAAAGTGGTTATATTCTATTAAATTTATTTTGCATGGAAAGTTTTTACAAAAAATAGCTAATTCTTCAGCATCTTTAATACTGTCATTAAACTTGTTGAGTAGCAAATATTCAAAAGTTACTCTGGTTTGTGTTTTTTTATGAAAATAAACTATTGCCTTAATTAAATCTTCAATTGGGTTGCTTCGATTTATGGACATTAATTTACTTCTTTTTTCATTGTTAGCAGTATGAAGAGATATAGCCAAATTGGTTTTAATATTATCGTCGCCAAGTTGTCTTATTTTTTTTACAACTCCAGCAGTAGATATTGTGATACGTTTTGGTGAAACTCCTCCTAAATCGGGTGCTGTCAATAAATTAATAAATTCAATAACATTATTGTAGTTAAATAAAGGTTCGCCCATTCCCATTAATACATAACTGCTCAGGTCTCTATCGTGGTGTTCTTTCGAGAGTTTTGAAATATAACTTGCTTGATCAAAAATTTCGCTTGCAGTTAAGTTTCGTTTATATTTAAGCATTGCTGTTGCACAAAACTTACACGATAAGCTGCAACCAACTTGAGATGACAAACAAGCTGTTGTTCTTTCTTTTGAAGGAATTAAAACACCCTCAACAATCTCATTGTCGAGTAAACGAAAAGCTGTTTTAATAGTACCATCTTTACTTTTTTGGTCAAATGCTGGTTTTATAACATCAAAACGAAACTCTTTTTTCAATAATGCTCTTAAATCGTTGGAAAGGTCTGTCATTTCATCAAATGAACTTACTTTTTTTTTCCACAACCAACTATATATTTGCTTTGCCCTAAATTTTTTTAATTTATTGCTAATTACAAAATTATTAATATCATCAAATGATAAGTTTCTAATATCCTTAGTATTTGTATTTTCTGTTGTCATATTCGTAATTAGTTTTATTAATAAATTAAATTAAAGAATTTTGGTATAATTTTAATATGAATAATATTATATTTAGTTTTGTGGCAAATTTATATCTTTTTTACAAAATAATGTTATATATTTATAAAAATATTAATAATTATCATAATTTATAGATGGAACTTTTGGAAAATAATCACATGGAACTTGCATATAAACTTTTTAAAAGAGTTAATAATAACGATTTTGAATATGTGTATAGGGGAAATTTTACTCAAAATATAACAAAAAGCATATTAGATTTAGCACAAATCAATTTAAGAACAGGTATTGCCAAATCATCTATACAAAAAAGAGTATATTTTATTATGATGGAGGGTATGCAAAATATAACACGGCATCAAGGTTTGATAGGTGATAAAGAAATTGAAATGCCAGGTATATTTGCTATACAAAAAAGAGGAAGTAATTATTATGTTACAACTGGAAATCTTATAAAAAAAGAAAATGTAGTTGGTCTAAAATCTAAATTAGAACAGTTAAATTTATTAGAACCTGCTCAGTTGAAATTATTACATAAAGAAATTCTTGTTTCTGGACATATTTCAAACAGAGGTGGTGCAGGACTAGGATTGATAGAAATGGCAAGAAAATCTGGTAGAAAATTAAATTTTGATTTTAATGAAATTGATGATAATTATTCCTATTTTTACTTCCAAACAGAAATATTATCTAACAATGATAAAAAAGATTTTTCGGTATACCCATTTCCCGAATTAGATAAAAATTCGGTAATTGATATTAAAAATCTTCACAATACTTTAAATAGCGATGATATTTTAGCAAATTTTAATGGTAATTTTAATCAAAAAAATATATTAAGTCTTTTATCAATAATTAAAAGTCAAATAAATAAAACATCAACTTCTAAGAAACTGTATAATATAATGGTTGAAATGTTACAAAACATTAGTAAACATGCAGATGTAATTGATGATATTCCATCGGAAGGTAAGTCTGGTGTATTTTTTCTTTGTAGAAAAACAAATCAATTTATGCTAACAACAGGTAATTATATCAAGAATAATAAAATTGAAATACTAAAAGAAAAAATTGATAATGTAAATTCCAAAAATACAAAACAAATGAGTGATTATTACAATTATATATTACTTAAAAGTGGAGAAAGTGATTCTAAAAAAACGGGTTTAGGTTTTCTTGATATTAGAATGAAAAGTGATAATAAACTAATTTACAGTTTTAGAAATATAAATGATAATTTTTCGTTTTATGCCTTACAAACATCAATTTCATTAAATAAATAAATAAAATAATTAAATGGATTCATTAATATTAGCTGCAACTGAAGATACTCCAGAAGTTAATTTTGTTCCAGAAAAAAATATTTTTTCGTTTTCAAATGTATCTTTACCTGAAGATGCCATTGAGTTTTACCAACCAATATTTAATTGGCTTAAAGAATATACTGAAAATCCAAACCCAACAACAAATTTTGACTTTAGTGTCGAATATATAAATACTGCATCATCAAAACAAATTTTTGATATGATGCTATTGATTAATAAAATGGCAAATAAGTCTGATATAACTATACGATGGCATTATGATGTTTTGGACGAAGATATGCTTATGCTTGGTACCAGATATAAAAATCTTTTAAAAGTCAAATTTGAATTAGTTGAATATAGTAATGATGAAGATTAAGTTTTTGCATATAAAACAATAGTTTGAAAAAATGGCTACCCACGAAAGATTGAACTCGGATACTTATCAATAAGTTGCGACTGTCAGTAAGAGAACAAGCAGTCAGCAGCAGGTGAAAAAATACCTATTTTGTGAGTTCTGAACTCATCCTATGGGATTATTTTATTTGTTTTTATTATCCCCACATTCCATTTCATACCCCCGCAATATGCTTCGCTTCTTACGAGGCTATCAATAGAAAATCCCGTAGCGTAAGCAACTATAAATAAGTCGAAGACTTTATCTTCTTATACCTTTTTTGCTTAATGCTCTGTGGTATCTTTTTGCATAAATATTATGCTGTCTGTTTGTTTTAGAAAAATAGTGGTAGCCAGAAAAATCATCTTTAGCACACATAAACAAATAATCATGTTTTTTGTAATTAAGCACAGCATCAAGTGAAGATATTTCGGGCAGATTTATTGGTGCTGGTGGTAAGCCTGCATATTTATATGTATTAAATGGCGAATCTATATCTTTATCTTTATTGAGAACTCGTCTTATGGAAAAATCACCAATAGCATAAACAATAGTAGGGTCGGATTGTAATAAAATACCTCTCTTTAACCTATTAATATAAAGTCCGGCAATTATTACTTTTTCTTCATTGTGCAACGATTGTTCGGCTTGAACTATTGAGGCTAATACTGAAACTTCGTATTCATTTAGACCAATTTTTTTGGCTTTAGCAAGCCTATTATTATTCCAAAATTTTTTGTATTCTCTATTCATTCTTTTAAGAAACAAATTTGCAGAAGTATTCCAATAAAATTCATAAGTATTCGGTAAAAACATTGATAATATGTTTCTTGAATTGAAATCATATTTATCTAATGTAGCTTCATCGTTCAATAAACTAATAATTTCTATAGAATCAGCTTCAATATATCCAGCAATTTTACCCGATAGTTGTTCTTTTGTTCTTATATTATTGATTGTAACTTGAAGAGGTTTTTGTTTTCCTGCTCTTAGCATATTAACAAGCTCGTTGTTACTCATATTATTGCTTATAAGATAACGTCCTGCTTTTATTTTATTATTATATTTTTTTTTATTTGCAACCCACTCAAAAGAATTAATATTTCTTAAAATATTTTTACTTTTTAATGAATCTAAAACTGTTCTAAAATTTGCTCCAGAAGGAATATATAGGTAGGTTGTTTTTTTCTTAATGTTTACATTTGCTCCATATATTTTATCATAATAACTATTTCCTAAAATATATGCTATTGTTAATATTGTAATTATTGTGAATAAAATTATTAATAATATTTTTTTTTTCAAAACAATAATTTTTAACATAAATAGATTTGAAGAACTTTTTAATATATGAACTTAATAAATAAAATAACTTATTAAGTTCATAATATGTTAGAAGTGTTAATCTATAACTATATATAATTAGAAATAGATTTTTTTGTTGCTCTAGCTAAAATACAAAATTTTTGCTTTATCAATAAATCTAATACTACATTATTAATCCGCTTTTGCACAAATAATAATTTTTATATTTGAACAAAACTAAACCCTTTTTTAAGGTTAAAATGCAGATTAATAGTACATATCTAACAGTATTGAAATAGGTCTTAGACCTTAATCACGCTTAGGATATGTTTTACGCTCTCTAGCTTCGTTTACTTTAAGATACCTGCCAAATAATTCGGCTCCATTTAATTCATTAACAGCATTTGTAGCTTCTTCTTGACTTGTCATATCAACAAAACCAAAACCTTTACTTCTTTTAGTAAATTTGTCAATAATAACCTTTACAGAGCTTATTTCACCGTATACTTCAAAAATTTCTCTTAATTCTTCTTCTCCTATCTTATAAGGAAGATTTCCTACATAAATATTCATTCTAATATAATTTTAATAATTGTAAAAACCAAACAAAGTTATGCCAAATAATTAACATAACAAAACATAGATATTTAAAAAATAATAAAATTTGTATTTTTTTTTATAAAATTATTATTTTACATAAAAAAAATAACAAAATATTAATATATAATTATTCATTACTAATAATATAGCATTATAATGGGTCTACATCACATACAATTGTCACATATCTATATTCTTTAATAATTTTTATTTCATCAAAAATTTTATCTAATATTTCTTTAGCTTTAGTTGTTGATTTGTTTTTTTCTATTTTTAATAATATTTTTTTTAAATATTTGTTTTGAATTCTATTAATAATTGGATATTCAGGTCCTAATACTCTACTTCCAAACAGTATACGTAGTTTTTCAGCCATTAACTTAGATGAATCATCAACTATTTGCTTATTTTTATGTTTTAATGTTATAGAAATCAACCTATAAAAAGGAGGATACTTATATTTTTGCCTTTCGGATAGTTCACTTTCAAGCATTTTATTATACTGATTGTTTAAAACATAATTTATTATTCTATTTTTAGGATCTGAGGTTTGGATTATTACTTTGCCTTGCTTATTTTTCCTACCTGCTCTTCCGCTTACCTGTGTCATCAATTGATAACTTCTTTCATACGCCCTAAAATCGGGATAATTTAATAAAGTATCGGCATTTAAAATTCCAACCAAACTGACATTATCAAAATCAAGACCTTTTGAGACCATCTGAGTTCCAACCAAAATATCTATTTTTTTGTCTTCAAAATCTTTTATTATTTTATAGTATGAATTTTTATTTCGAGTAGTGTCATAATCCATTCTTTTAACAACAATATCAGGAAAAAAAATAGTAATTTCATCTTCAATTTTTTCAGTACCAAATCCTTTAGTTTGCATTGCAATATCACTGCATGCTTTACATTTATTAAAATTTGAAACTGTATAGCCACAATAATGACAAACTAATTCATTTGTATATTTATGGTAAGTTAGGCTAACATCACAATATTCACATTTTGGTATCCAACCACATGTTTTACATTCAACAAATGGGGAAAAACCTCGTCGGTTTTGAAACAAAATAATTTGCTCATTATTATCTAATGCAGCTTTTATGTTTTGTAACAAAGTTGGTGAAAAATGCGATTTCATTTGCTTTTTCCTGTAAGCTTCTCTTATATTAGCTATCTTAATTTCAGGAAGTTTTATATTTTTATATCTATTTTGTAATTCAACTAAGGCATATTTTCCTTTTAATACATTATGATAGCTTTCGATTGATGGAGTAGCTGTTGCTAATAAAATTTTGGCATTATGAAGTTTTGATAGTACAATTGCAGAGTCTCTTGCATTGTATCTCGGTGAGGGACTTTGTTGTTTATATGAATTTTCATGCTCTTCATCAACAATTATTAAACCCAAGTTATCGAAAGGTAAAAATATTGATGAGCGTGCACCTAGTATAATCCTATAATCATGTTGTTTTTTACTTGTTAGACTATTAACTGAATTCCAGATTTCTACACGCTCGGAGTCATTGAATTTTGAATGATATACACATACCAAATCTCCAAATATAAATTTAAGCCTGTTTATTATTTGAGCTGTAAGTGCAATTTCAGGCAACAAATACAAAATTTGTTTTCCTTTATCTAAATAGTCTTTTATTAAATGAATATAGATTTCGGTTTTGCCACTTGAGGTAACCCCATGTAACAAAACAGTATCTTTTGTTATAAATTTATTATTTATATCATTATATGCTTTTGATTGAGTTTCAGAAAGAATTTTAGGTTCTAATATTTTTTCATCATAATTTTTAAATCTTGATATTTCTTTTTTTTCTTTTACAAATATATTTTTTTTAACCATTGTATTCAATATGGAACTGTTTACTTTAATTCCATCAAGAATATCATTAGCTAAAAGTTCTGTTATTTTAAATTTTGTTTTAGTTAAATAATTAACCAGTATTTTTAATTGTTTTGGAGCTTTTTCCAGTTTTTTAAAAAGTTCTTTAAGTTTTTCTTCTTTTTCAAACTCTTTACTTAATGTGTAATATGCAATTAATTTAGGTTTATATTTATTTTTTGTTTCTTCCTCCACTCTTATTATTCCTTTGTCAAGTAAGGATTTAATATGGTTTACAAAAGTTTTTTGATTTAATATTGAAGCAACTTTATTAATGCTCAGTATTTTATGAGTTTTCAGTGCATATATCAATGATTCTTCTTTAATATTAAATTTAAAATCTTGGCTTTCGTCTATGTCATTGTATATAATTTTAGTTTCGCTTTCAAGTTTTAAACCTGATGGTAATGCAGCATTCATAATTTCGCCTTGCGAACACATGTAATAATTGGAAAGCCAATCCCAAAACTTAAACTGAATATTAGTAATTATCGGATTATCATCAAGTACCGATACAATATCTTTAAGTTCGTAGTCAGTTGGTTTATTTTTATGTATAAATTTTATTATACCAGTATAAAATTTTTTTCTACCAAACATAACTACTACTCTTTTGCCTATTGTACAGTTATTATTCATTTCGCTTGGGATACGATATGTAAATAACTGTTTAAGAGGTAATGGTAAAATTATATCTGCAAACATATTTGAATCAAACATGTAATAAATTTTATTTAATAATTATAAAAATAAATTAGTCAAGGGTAAGTTGGTATTTTTAAAGAAAAAAACTTTCCAAAAGTTTTGGAAAGTTAATTCAATTATGATTATATTTTTCTTCATTACAAAATAATTCTTTCTTATCAAAGCAAAAAAAAACATTCTACAAATATTGGTTTTAATCATTTATCAGTTCTTTGTGAATTATCAATAATTGGCTTTTTAATTCCATCATTACTAACTTTATCTGATTTCAAAATTTCTTTAATTTCATCAATATTAGCACCTGTAATTTCGCTAATTTTAACAATAGAAAATTCACACTTTCGTAAATTAATAATTGTAGTTTGTAGTTTAATTTTTACCTGTTCTTCTTTTTTTCTTGCTTGTTCCTTTTCCTTTATTGCTTGTTCTTCTTTTTTTCTTGCTTGTTCCTTTTCCTTTATTGCTTGTTCTTCTTTTTTTCTTGCTTGTTCCTTTTCCTTTATTGCTTGTTCTTCTTTTTTTCTTGCTTGTTCTCTCTCTTGTCTTGCAATATTATATTTTTCAATGGATACATAACTTGCTTCAACTGCTT
>JAOZVK010000637.1 GCA_029938185.1 Bacteroidales bacterium
GAACTAATAAAAAACTTGAATAAGCTATTTTTGCTCGTATTTTTATAAGACCACCCACAAGGATAGTTGTGGGAATAGAGCAAAATAGTTTGTCCCTTTGAGGGACTTTATGTCATAAGTTCTTTTAATAAGTAATTAACAATGAATAATGGACAATTAACAATTTTGCTTACGCCAGAATTACAATAAGTTATAACTTTACAAAGTGTTGATTTTATACAATGACCTACTTACCACGATTATCATCGTGGTTTAACAATAGATGTCGTCCTTACGGACTTTGTTTGCACAGCTTGAGAACTTACTTGTTTACCTACTTTGTTGTTTTCAACAATCCATTGTGCGGCCTGAATCATTGAATATGTATAATTTTTCATTTCTTTTACTATGTCTGGATATTTATCAATAAAATTTTCGGTATTTTTATTTTTATATTTAAAAAGCGATTCATTGTTTTTGCCACGAATAATTAAATATAAACTATCATTCATACAAGCAATTTTGTTATCGGAACTAAAAAAAGAGAATTTTCTTTTTTCTGTCATTAAATCAATACCAAACGAATTGTTTACAAATGTTTGATTTAATAAACCCATTATAGTAACTGGTATATCTATTTGATTTCCAATATTATTAATTATTTGGGGTTGGGGTAGGTATTTTGGAGAATATATAATTAAAGGTATATGATGATAGCTTATTGGCATATCATATACAGGATATAAAATAGAACCATGGTCGCCAGTAAAAACAAATATTGTGTTATCGAACCATTCTTGTTTTTTGGCATCAGTTACAAATTTTTTAGTTGCCCAATCAACATATTCAACAATAGCATTTTTTATATCCATATTTTTTGCTTTAAAATCAATATAATCTGGAATCGCATATGGACCATGGTCGCTACCAGTTAGCATCACAGCAAAAAAGTTTTTCTTACTTTTATAAACTTCATTAAATACTTTAATAGAATGGTCGAACATTACATGGTCTGGAGCACCCACATTTTTAATTATCTTATCGCTATCATAATGTTTTTTTTCAATTACATTTTTTATACCATTTGCTATCAAAAAACCACCCATATTATCAAACTGGCTATCAATAGTTGTAAAAAATAAAGTTTCGTAGTCTCTATCTCTAAGTATATTTATTACTCCCTGATAGCTAAGCATTGTAACCGGTTTTAGTAAATGTTTAGTTTTAAGAGCAGGAAAGCCCAACATTGAGGCATATATTCCATTATGTGTGTGAATACCTGCTGAGTATATTCTATCGAAAGTGTATGATTGTTTTGCCAAACTATCCAAGAATGGTGTTAAATGATTCGGATTATTATATCGTCCCATTTTTTTTGCCGAAAAACTTTCAAAAAGAATAACAACAACATTGGCTTTTATAGGTTTTTTTTTCGATTTGTATTCTCGTGCTATTGGGGAATCAAAATTTGATGAATCTATACTTAAATAGTTTCTAACATTTTTTATTGCCAAATGAGAATCCATTAACTGGATTTTTTTATTGATGACTTTTTTACTATCCAAATAACTTTTAATTAATGTAAATGTTGGATTTAAACTAATTAAATTAATAAAAGTATTTTTCGAGAAAAAAGCAGTCCCTACTCTGATTGGCGATCTTTTTGAAATCCTACCACGTACTCCTAAAAATAAAAAAGCCATAAAAAATAGTGAAATCAAAGATAGTTTAAGAAAATATAGCTTTGATGCTTTGTTATCAACCGATTTATTTAGTTCTTTTTTTTTCTTTGTAACTAATATCAAAAAAACTATACTTAAAATTACAAAAGGAATAAAAAAGCCCCAATAACTAAACTCGCTTATTACCATAGTAAACACAAGTCCAGGAGTATCCGACCACATAAAAGCAGACATATTGAGCCTTGCAAAAAATTGACGAAAAAATGGAATGTCAGAAGCATTTATACCAAAAGCAACTGTGTATAACAATATTATATAAATATTAACAATTGAAAAAACAATATTGTCTTTAATTTTAAAATACGAAAAAATGGAAAGTACTAATAAAGGCAAAGCCAAAATATAGCCAGATATAACAGTGTCGAAACGGAACCCCATTATGAAACTATTTGTTATCAGGCTTGTCATATTTTCTTCTATCTTCAATACATGTTCTATTTCGTAGATTATTAAAATAAACCGAAATATGGTAAAAACTATTATGCCAGATAGGTAAACAAAAAGTAAATATTTAATGTGTTTTGGTAATAATTCTTTTATTTTGTTCATTATTATGCTATGATTTAAGGTCTTCGACCTATTTATAGTTGCTTTCGCATTAGTACAAATACAATTTAATCAACAAGTTATTAATAGGTAAATGTCGAAAAACTTTTGTAACAGTACTTAATTATTATATATCGTGGCAAAATTATTATTTTAATTTCGTAATTCATAATATATTTTTGCTCTTTGAGCCTTTTTACATTGTTTATGCATAAGGTCGTAGATGGCAATTATGAATTATGAATTATTAATTATGAATTGGTTTACACCTTAATAAGTACTGTTACAAAATTATTCAACCTGTGCAATAAAAAGTCCGATAGGACGAACTATTGTAAACCCACAACGATAAGTTGTGGGAATAGAGCAAAATAGTTCGTCCCTTGAGGGACTTTATGTCATAAGTTCTTTTAATACCACGATTATCATCGTGGTTTAACAATAGTTGTCGTCCTTACGGACTTTTGATTGCACAGTCCGATTTATTTTCTGTAAGATACTTATAAGTAATTAATAATGAACAATGGATAATTAACAATTTTGCTTACGCTTGATAAACTGCATAATAAAAAAAACAAAAGTGTTGTTTTTATATATCGACCTACTTATCAGGTGTAAACCAATTCGTAATTCATAATTCATAATTCGTAATTTAAGTACTGTTACAAAAGTTTTTCGACATTTACTTATTCATAACTTTCTGATT
>JAOZVK010000170.1 GCA_029938185.1 Bacteroidales bacterium
ATTATTCAATGATACAATGGTACAATACTTTGATTAATAATTGATAACAGTTTTTGAATGTTAAAATTATAACCGTTTAGAGTATAACTAACATAATCCTTAAAAATTCAAATAACTTAAAATATAAGTAGGTCGATATATAAAAACAACACTTTTGTTTTTTTTATTATGCTGTTTATCAAGCGTAAGCAAAATTGTTAATTATCCATTGTTCATTGTTAATTACTTATATATATATTTATATATATATAATAAAATAATTATTTGTAAATTTGAAAAATAAAAAGAGTATTATACTTTCAATGGTTCAGTTATTCAATGATATAATGGTACAATGTTTTGATTTATAACTTATAACATTTTTATAAAAGTCAAATTCTTAAGCTAATTCAGTATAAACAAGTTAAATTATTAACTTGATTAAGTATACATAAATAAAAAACAAATGGAAGAAACTAAAACCACACAACAAGTAAATGTTTATGATATAATAGAGGCATTCCAAAAAATACATTCAGGATTAGATGAAAAATATCTTAGCCAAGTTGAAGAACAAATGTCAATAATAATGCCTTTACCTGAAAGTGAAGTCGTTACTTTGCCCGGATACAACGAATCTCAAAATAAAATGTCAATTACATTTTTTGTATCTAAACCTAAAGATGTAAAAACATCTAAGGAACATAAGTTTATGGAAACCATTACCCCACTTCTTCTAAAAAGCGATACTGATAAATTACTACGAGTTAAAAGTTGCTTAAATCATATGGAAAAAAAAGGAAAAATATATAAAATTAATGGTACACACACCGATTATAGCGAAAAACTTGGTGACTATGTTTTCTATTTATTTATTTCTAAAGTTTGATACAATGAGAAAGGAAGCACGTAGAGGTGAATGCAAAAAATGTGGTAATGTATTTTATGTTCATGCACACCATATTAAGTCTAAAGCTATTTTTGGTAAAGGTGAAAAGGTCGATTTATGCCCTAATTGTCATACTCATTTTCACGAATACAGTAATTTGAACACCATAAATTCAGAAGATGAAAATGAAGCTGTTGAAATATGGTTTGAATGGTTAAAAAAAGTCATTATTGCATGTTTTATTGTAGGAATACTTGTGTTTGTTAATGAATTTATCAATTAAATATCTTAGCTATATATTTTCGATAAACTCCAACTTTGACAAAGTTAAACCTGCAACCATTCTGAATATAGATAAACCTTTTACTTTGTTAATCAACATATTATTAGAATACATAAACAATATTAAATAGAAGACCTTTAAATAAAGAAAAAACAAATGAAAGAAACTAAAACCACAAAACAAGTAAATGTTTATGATATAATAGAGGCATTCAAAAAAATACATTCAGGATTAGATGAAAAATATCTTAGCCAAGTTGAAGAACAAATGTCAATAATAATGCCTTTACCTGAAAGTGAAGTCGTTACTTTGCCCGGATACAACGAATCTCAAAATAAAATGTCAATTACATTTTTTGTATCTAAACCTAAAGATGTAAAAACATCTAAGGAACATAAGTTTATGGAAATCATTACATCATTACTGATAAAAACTAACACAGATAAATTGATACGTCTGAACGATTGCATTAATGATTTGGAACGCTATGGCGAGAAATACGAAATAAATGGAACCATAACTGATTATAGCGATAAGTTGGGCGATTATACATTTTATTTGTTCATCTACAAAAAAGAAAAAAATGAGAAAAGAATCTAAAAGAGGTAGATGTGAAAAATGTGGTATTAATTTTTATGTACACTCACATCATATAAAACCAAAAGCAATTTTTGGTAAAGGTGAAAAAATAGATTTGTGTCCTAATTGTCATACTCATTTTCATGAATACAGTAAAATGTAAAAAAACTTTTGTAACAGTACTTAATAGGGTTGAACAGTCTCAGATAAAAACTAAAACCTAAAACAAATGAAAAAAAAAATATTAGTATTCGACAACTACGATTCATTTACATACAACTTGGTTCATTATATTGAAGAGATTATTGATGATAAAGTTGATGTTTACAGAAACGATAAAATTAAATTAAGTGATATTGAAAAATATGATAAGATAGTACTTTCGCCTGGACCGGGACTTCCCGAACAATCAGGAATATTAAAAGATTTGATAAGAAAATATTCCAAAACTAAAAGTATTCTTGGTGTATGTCTTGGTATGCAGGCTATTGCCGAAGTTTTTGGTGCCAAACTACTAAACCTTGACGAGGTTTATCATGGAGTTGCTACAACTGTGGATATTCTTGATAAAAATGAAAATATATTTAATGAAATACCACAAAAAATCAGCGTAGGGCGTTATCATTCATGGGTAGTATCAAATAAAAACCTACCAAGCTGTATAAAAGTAACATGCACAGATGACAAAGGAGAAATTATGG
Organism: Bacteroidales bacterium; assembly: GCA_029938185.1. Taxonomy (GTDB): domain Bacteria; phylum Bacteroidota; class Bacteroidia; order Bacteroidales; family JAOZVK01; genus JAOZVK01. The sequence continues at coordinate 2,432 of JAOZVK010000170.1, forward strand.
CTCTTAAACACGAAAAATACGATGTTAGAGGTGTGCAGTTTCACCCTGAATCAATACTTACTGAATATGGTAAAAAAATAATTAAAAATTGGATAGAAAATAATTATACTTTAAATGATACAATTATTCAATGATACATTGCTTTGATTAATAATTGATAACAGTTTGTTTATGTTAAAACTATAATCGTTTAGAGTATAATAAAAAATTTAAAAATATATGAAAAAAATACTTCAAAATTTATTTGAAAAAAAATCATTATCGAAAGATGAGGCTCAAAAAATTTTAAGCCAAATAGCTACTGGCGAATTTAATGATATACAAATAGCATCGTTTCTAACAGTTTTTTTGATGCGAAAAATTACAGTTGATGAACTTATTGGATTTAGAAATGCATTATATGAACTTTCATTGAAAATTGATTTAAGCGACTATAACTTAATTGACCTGTGTGGTACTGGCGGCGATTCAAAAAATACATTTAATATATCAACTCTATCATCGTTTGTTGTAGCTGGAACAGGCGAAAAAGTTGTTAAACACGGAAACTATGGTGTATCATCATCGTGTGGTTCGTCTAATGTGTTGGAATATCTGGGCTATGAATTTACAAATGATAAAGATATAATTCTTAAAAATATTGAGAAAACAAATATTTGCTTTCTCCATGCACCACTATTTCATCCTACAATGAAGCGAGTAGCTTCAATTAGAAAAGCATTGGCTATGAAAACATTTTTTAATATGTTGGGACCAATGATTAATCCGGCTTCACCGAAAAATCAAATAATTGGTGTATATAGTACAGAAATTGCTGAACTTTATGACAAAATATATAAAAAAAGCGATATGAATTATGTTATTTTGCATAGCATAGATGGTTACGATGAAATTTCATTAACCGATAGTTTTATTGTAAAATCAAACCTTGGAAGTCATGTTTTAAATTCAAAATATTTTGGTTTCGATAAAATTGAAGAAAAAGATTTGTATGGTGGTAATACTGTTAAAGAATCAGCCGATATATTTATAAAAATTCTTGAAGGAAAAGCAACAGAAGCACAAAATAATGTTGTTTTGGCAAATTCTGCTATAGCTATTAAATGTATTTATCCAAATATAGAAATTGGCGAATGTATTGAAAAAGCAAAAGATTCGCTATTTTCGGGAAAAGCATATCAGTCATTTAAAACACTTGTAGATAACTAATTAACAATTTATCATAACTATATATTATGACAATACTTGATGAAATTATAGCATATAAATATAAGGAAGTTGAAAATAAAAAAGAAAAGGTTTCGATAAAGCAATTAGAAAGAAGCGAGTATTTCAATAGAAATTGCTACTCGTTAAAAGAGTCGTTGATTGCTCCAAATAAAAGCGGAATAATTGCAGAATTTAAACGAAAATCGCCGTCAAAAGGTATTATTAATGATACCGAAGATGTGCAGTATATTACTAATTGTTATATTAAATCGGGGGCATCGGCATTATCAATTTTGACTGATGAAAAATATTTTGCAGGTTCTAATAAATACCTACTCGAAGCAAGAAAGCACAATCACGTACCTATTCTTAGAAAAGATTTTGTAGTTGATGAGTATCAAATATTAGAAGCAAAAGCAATTGGAGCTGATGCAATTTTATTGATAGCTTCGGCACTTAGCAAAGAAAAAATAAGTCAATTATCAAGATTAGCTAAGTCGTTAGGATTTGAAATTCTTTTTGAAATACACAACGAAAGCGAACTCGAAAAAGTAAATTATAATGTAGATATTGTTGGAGTAAACAATAGAAATTTAAAAACTTTTAATGTTGATATTAATACCTCTGTTGAATTATCAGAAAAAATCTCGAACGATTTTACTAAAATTTCCGAAAGTGGTATCAGCTCAGTTGATACAATAATAGAGCTAAAAAAATATGGATATAAGGGTTTTTTAATTGGCGAAAGTTTTATGAAATCACAAAACCCTGGCGTTTCTTCTAAGGTTTTTATTGATGAATTAGGAAAACAATGAAAAATTTAAAAGTTTGTGGAATGCGAGATTTACAAAATATAAATGAGCTTGCACGTTTAGAGCCTAATTATATTGGATTTATATTCTACAATAAATCAAAACGTTATGTTGGAGAGTATTTCGACAGCAAAATTATCAAATCAATAAAAGGTATAAAAAAAGTTGGTGTTTTTGTAAATTCTGATTTTAATTATATTATTGATAAGCATTCAAAATATAATTTAGATTATGTACAATTGCATGGAAATGAAAGTCCCGATTTTTGTAAAAAACTAAAGGCCAAAAACACAAATATTATTAAAGCTTTTAGCATTGATAATAGTTTCGATTTTTCGATTCTTGATGAATATTATTTACATTGCAATTACTTTCTATTCGATACTAAAAGTGAAAATTATGGAGGTTCGGGAATAAAATTCGATTGGTCAGTTTTAAAAAATTATGATAATAAAAAAAAGTTTTTTCTTAGTGGAGGTATTGATATTGATGATATTGAAACTATAAAAAAATTAACAAACTTAAATATTCATGCAATTGATATAAATAGTAAATTTGAAAAATTGTCAGGCTTAAAAGATATTGGAAAAATTGGGAAGTTTATGTCTTCTTGCTTGTTTTAATAATTTTGCTTACACTTGATTATAAGGATAATATAAATACATTTTTATAGCTATATACTCAGAACTCACAAAAAGCGTCAAATTGAACAAAAATAATGGCAAATTAAAATGAAAGATTTGTATCGAATATAATGTAGAATATTGAATGTAGAACGTATTATACAGAATAATATTCAAAGTAATACTTTAGTTATCATAGAAATATCTTATTTTTCATTCTACATTCGATATATCAACATTTATGCTAATGTTCTCAGGTAAATCAATACTATTGTCAAAAAATTTTATTGATTCCATTTTACAAATATTATTTATTTAAAATCTTAAAGCTATTAATATTGGTTTCTGTTGATATATAGTAAGTTGTATTTTAAATATGACTTTTTAGTCCAAAACTTATAAAAGTATTTTTTTGTGAAATATCTGACGATGTATTTTGTGTATTGGATATTCCAAACTCTAACTGAAAATTAGATTTTGGGTTTAATAAATATGAAAATTTTATTTCACTATAAATTAATCTTGTAGCTATTCCTTGAGCAACAATATTATTATAGTCTTTCACCCTAAGTAAATACGATTTATAAATATCGCCACCATAGCTGACTGTTCCAATATCTTTTCCATAATCGGCATAAATTATTTTTGATGAAACTGATACTCTGTTTTTATGGTATCTCAAAATTGCAATAATTTCTTTAAAATTAGCACCCAAAGGATGTGCCAAAGGACTATAATATGAAGCATAATTAAGTATAGGAAGTTGATGCGAATATGTAAATGGTCTGGCATAATTATACTCAAGTTGTGCATATAATCCTTTAATATTTAAAGGCTCGAAAGCTTTTATTCCAAGCTGAATAGCAAATTTATTTCCCCACCATCCGTTTCTTGCCTTTATATTTGAAAATATAAATTCATCAAGAAGTAGTTGAGAATAAATATTATACTTTTTCAATATTTTAATTTTAAAACCAAATCCCAGTAAAACATTATCAGCCGAACCTATCGAAAACTCTACCGGACGATAAAAAATAACTGGATTTATATAATTGGGGTCTATACCTTTGCTACTCACCGAGTCGGCAGCATTTATTACAATTGATTCAAATGCATTTACATTGAGCCACTTTGTTATATTCCAACTTAAATAATGATATACAAAATATTTTTTTGCTAATGGTTTTCCAGTTTCTTCTACCTTATAATCTTTTAGTTGCGAAACCAACCAAGAGTATTTTATTTTCCATATATTAAGATTTGCTTTAAGATATGGATAATTATTTGAATTATCGGATAAAAACAAAGAGCGATAGCCATCGCCAATAAAATTTTTACCAATACCAGCTTGTAAATTAATATATTTTACGGGACTATACGAAATATATCCTCTTATTAAGTGGTATAGAAATATATCTCCATTTTTACTATTATACTTTCCGTAAGTTGGAATTGTCTTGGTGGTATCAACATGTTTGCTTGTATAATCATCAAACTGTATTCCACCATAAAAAAAATCGGTATTTATTGATAATTTATCAGAATGATTAAAATTTATTGAGCAACCAGCTTTAGTATCAAAAAAAGCTTGTTTTGAATTAATATCATAAGAACCATATGCTGTAAATATTGGATTTATCGAAAGTTTGTTTTTTTCGTTCGAATAGCTAATTATATCCTTATTAAATATTTTTTTAGAGAAAAAACCACTCGTTTTTATAAATAAAATATCAATAGAATCTTTATTATTTATCTCATTTTGCAAATATGGTTTTATTGATGTATGAAAGTTGTTTTGTGTGTATAAATATGGTTCATATCTAATATTAATATCATTATGTAAATTAATAATAGACGATTGTGACAATACAAACTGACTAAATATTTGAAATGTAATTAATAAAATTATTTTTACTGACTTATTCATTTTAATAATATTTTGGCTCTTCGAGCCTTTTTATCTTGCTTACGCATAAATATTTTTACAATACTTGATTTTATGTTGATTAAATAGTGAAAAAGTAATTGTATAAATATTAAATAGGTCTAAAACCCTATAATACAGCTTTTTCCAAAAGTGTAATAGTTTTGTTATATGTATTTAGTTTTGCTTTTATACCTACTGGTAATGTTGCTTTATTTTTAACATGTCCAAAAGGAAAACCATACATTATCGGTATATTTAGATTTGATAGTCTATCAATAAGAATTTCTTTTAAACTAAACGAATCTTCGGTTTTTGTATCAACTCCATCAATATCGCATTTTCTGAAAACACCTAATATTATGCCTGCTGCTTTTTGCAATTTTCCTGACATTAGCAGCTGAGTTAGCATACGGTCTATTTTGTATGGATATTCTTCAATTTCTTCGATAAAAATTAATTTTCCAGTATAATCAATGTCAAATTGAGTACCAATCAAAGAAACCATTAATGAAAGATTACCACCTATCAACTCACCTTGGGCTATTCCATTATTAATTATATACGAATTATAATCAGAATCTGATGCTTTTCCTTTTTCCTTTTCATATTCAATCACATAGTTGTCGCTTGGATTAGAAACAACTGCTTTTAGGTGTTTTCGTGTATAATTATTAAAACTCGAAATTCCTACCGCAACATGAAAACCAGGAACATTGGAATATCTGTAAATTGCCTGAAACAAAGAAGTTATATCACTATAGCCCATCAATATTTTAGGGTTTTTGCTTATCAATGCATAATCTAAGATATCAAGAATACGATTGCAACCATAACCACCTCTTACACATAATATACCATCAACTTTATTGTTTGCAAACATATGGTTTATATCGTCAGCTCTTAGTTTATCATTTGCCGAAAAGTATCCTGTTTTTTTTAAAATATTTTTAGTATTATATGCTTTATATCCCAGTGATTCAACCTTTTGTTTTGCCCTTTCGAGTTGGTCAATTCTAATAAAGCTTCCTGGAGCAATAAGACCTATTGTATCACCTTTTTTTAATCTCTTAGGCTTATTTAAATTTGTAGTTACTTCCTGATTATTCATACATAATATATTTGAAAATGGAAAAACGGAAATTGCTGATAATGAAACTATGCTTTTTATAAAATTTCGCCTTTTCATATTCTGAATTTCCTTAATCCTGCTTTACCTAAAATAATAAATCCTAATGTTGTTCCAGCAATAGGTGTTGGTATTCCTGCTGCAATGCCAAGAAAAAAAGCTTTTGCTGCACTTGTTCCTTTTGGGTCTTTCGATATATTTTGTTGTACGATATACGAACCAATAAAAGTTAAAATAAATGCCAATGCTGCTACAGCAGGAGTTGCCAAACCTGTTGATAATGCATTAGCTCCAAAAAATGCCATATCAATAAGAATCATTAAAATAGCACTATATGGGTGTAGTGTGTTTTTCGATTTTACTTTTAATTCATTTTTATCCTGATTTGTTTTTTGTAAATCATCAATATTTTTTACTGGTTTTAAATTTTTTTCTGTTTCCATTATATATATTTTATTGATAAATTTAAGTTAAAACGTTTTTTAAAACAATACAGTATTAAATAAGGCGAAAACTACATATGTTGTAAAGATAATATTTTTTTTTACAAAAAGTTGTAATCTTAATTGTAAGGTCTTCGACCTATTTAATGTGGCTTACGCATTCTTACAAATAACTGTCATATAATTAATTGTATAAAAATAAATATCGAAAAACTTTTGTAAGGCTACTTACATAAAGCTATAAGAATAGTTTTTTTACCAACTTAATAATCTTTTTTCACCTTTAAGTTTTCTTATATCGCTTACATTTTGAGATACTTCAATTACACCTTTATAATTATTGTTTTCGTCTCTTAATGCAAAATATTGTATCAAAATAAACTTGTCTTTAATTTGAATCCAAAATTTAGCCAAATCTTTTTCTCCATTTTTAAACGAATCAATAATTTTATTTACAACATCGACACTATCAGGTGGATGGCAGTTTTGTACTTTACGTCCTACGATAGCAAATGAACGTGTGAAAATTCTTTCTTTTGGATTAGAAAAATATCGAACTTCGTCATTTTCATCAATAAAAGTAATATCAACAGGCAAATTATTCATCATCAAGATTATTTGTTTTGCAGATAATACGCCTGTTTTTAAATCAATTAAATTGTCAAAATCAAATTCAGCTTCGTTGTTTATACTTATTTTTTCTTTTGGTTGTTTTATGTATGCGTATCCAATTTCAAGACTTTGTTCCATCATTTTATTCCAATCTCTTTTATCACAAAAATCCATTGCAGCAGGAAATAAAATGTATTCTTCTCTAAAAATAATAGGCTTTATTAAAAAAAATATTTTTCCTATTTCTACATTAATCGCTTTAATGTTGTCAGTTTCGAGCAAATCAAGTAGTTTTTTTAGAGAGTTTCTAATGTCATCATGAAAAGCCCACATTAATTGTGTGCACCTGAAGTTATTTGTTCGTTTTTCGATATATGGAAACAGTATGTTTTCTTTTTTATCATAATGAATTATATATTTTTTTAATTCAGATATTTTAGATTTTAAAACACTAAATTCCGATGAGTTAAAAGGTTCTTTTTCTTTATTTATTTTTTTTAATAAAGTTTTAATTGATTCAAGAATTTTTTGAACCTCATCGTTTTCCTGAATCAAATAATTTAAAAAATCAATTTTTTTAAGATTTTTCCATTTTTTTGATTCTAGTGGTTTATAAAATATATTTAATATTTTTCCGATAGATGTTTTTAAAACAGAAATACTTATTCCTTTGTTTATAAGCATATCAACAACGTGCATTACATCGTGAGCCGTAAGCATATCAATATATTGTTGATATTGTTCGACATATTTTTTATTTTTTTTTCCTTCAATTATACCTATTGAATATTCGAGAAGTTTTTCAATCCGTTTTTCCTTATTATTAATTAGTTCTGACATATTTTTATTGTTTTAAATGATTTAATTATTCAATGATACAATGGTACAATATTTTTATGGAAATAAATTTTAGTAGCTTAAAAAACTTATGGATTTAAGAAAAATGATAAAACATTTCTATAATTTTTTTAGTATCTTTGTAAAAAAATAAATAAAAAACAAATATATGAATAAAAGAACACAACAAAAATATGCCAATGCCTATTTAGCACCACTAAACTACGACCTGTTTTTCAAAAAAGTATTTTCTGATATAAAAATAGCCAAACG
>JAOZVK010000638.1 GCA_029938185.1 Bacteroidales bacterium
CAATTAAATACATTATACTAAATATTTGAAATACTAATAAAAATGATTTAATAGTATGATTAAATTGGTTTTATATTAATGCGTAAGCAACTATAAATAGGTCGAAGACCTTAGTGATGTCTAAATTTACACGAATAGCCAGAAATAGCAAGTTTATTTATGCGTAAGCAACATTAAAAGGCTCGAAGAGCCATTTTTTATTTAATTATTATGGAAGTAAATAGAATTGAAGAACTAAAAAATAAAATAATCAATGGTTATAAGTTGCATTATAATGAAGCACTTGAACTGTCAAAGACACAAAACAAGTCAGCATTATATGATGCAGCTAATAATATTAGAGAATATTTTTGTGGAAACACAATGGATTTGTGTTCTATAACAAATGCAAAATCTGGAAAATGTTCAGAAGATTGCCAATGGTGTAGTCAATCAAAGCACAATAATACAAATATTGAAGAATACGACATAGTTGATAAAAACCATGCAGTAGAACAAGCAAAAAAAAATGCAGAACAAGGTATTAATAGATATTCACTTGTAACAAGTGGTAGATCAATAAACAACAAAAAACTAAATGAGTTAGTAGATATTTATAAAGAAATAAAATTAAATTGTAAAATATCACTATGTGCATCAATGGGCTTATTAAAAAAGGAGCAGCTTGAAAAACTAAAAGATACAGGAATAAGTCATTATCATTGTAATCTCGAAACTGCTCCATCATTTTTTGATAATTTATGTTCAACACACTCAATTGAAGAGAAAATACAAACAATAAAACATGCTAAAGAATTGGGTATGAAAGTTTGTTCGGGAGGAATAATAGGAATGGGCGAAACTATGGAACAACGAATTGAGCTTGCCTATGCTTTGTGTGATTTAGATATTTTGTCAATCCCTATTAATATACTAAACCCCGTAAAAGGTACAGGTCTTGAAAACAGCCCTGCACTTTCGCAAGATGAAGTTTTAGTAACAATTGCTTTATTCCGCTTTATTAATCCAAAAGCATCATTAAGATTTGCAGGCGGTAGAATGCAAATAAAATCCTATCAGGACAAAGCCCTAAAAGCTGGAATTAATGCTGCTTTAGTTGGAAATCTATTAACAACAATAGGTTCATCTGTTGAGGAAGATATTGTAGATTTTACTAAAATAGGATTTACAATAGAATAAGGTCGTATTGTTGATTGTAGAGAAAATTCATGAGTTTTCTCTACGCTGTACCATAAAAAAAAGCACAGATAAAAAAAATCTGTGCTTTAGTAATAATATAATGAAATTATTTGAGATAAGTAGCTTGATATATATAAATGACTCTTTTGATTTTTATATAATACTATTTATCAAACATAAGCAAACTTTTAACTTTTAGTTTTTAGCTTTTAACTCATCAAAAGAGCATATATTAGTCTATAATTTTAAACTCAACTCTACGATTTTTTGCTCTGTTTGTCCTACTATTGTTTGATACTAATGATTTTGACTTGCCATATCCTATTGCTTTTACTCTATTTGCGGGAATTCCTTTAGAAATAATATAATCGGTACAAATTTTTGCTCTATTTTTAGATATTCTTTTGTTAATTTCTTTGCTACCGATATTATCTGAATGACCAGCTATTTCAATTTTAGCAGAAGAATTTTCTTTCAATGTTTTTATTAAACCATCAAGTGTGGCATATGATTTAGGTGTCAGCTTTGATGTGCCTGTTTCAAACTCTAAATTTCCTAATATTGCAGTACTTTTTATAACTCTTTCTCTTTCTATTTTCTTTTGTTTTTGTATAGAATCTTTAGCTGTAGTTTTTACTATATTTGTTTTATTTGAATTTCCATTTGATTTAGTTGTGTCAGATTTTACAACTTTATTATTATTTTCAATTTCAGTTACTTTAATTTTTGTAGTATCTTTTTTTGCTATAATAATATCTTCTTTTAGAATTCTGTTTTTAAAAAAGTTTTTACCAAAATTTACTATCAACTGAATCTCATGAGTTCCATTTGCCATTTTGTTCATTGGCGCAGGGTTTAGCTCAAAAGCATAGCCAAGCCCTATATTTTTGTAGTTTATACCAAACCCTACAATAAAACTCTTGTTTGTTCTGTAAGCCAGATTTGCCCAAAAGGTTTTGTTCCACATAGCTGTAAGATTAATATCAAATTGTGCAGTACCCGTTTCTGATGCTTTTATCATTACCGAAGGCTTTAAATCCCATACAGGTTTTTGGGCTAATAAATCATAGCCTACAGATGAAATTACATACAAACTTGTTTCATCTAATTCGTATAATTGAGGCAATGATGCATGAATTTCTAAATTCTTAAATTTATAAAATAATCCAGCACTGGCAGCAAAACCAGTTAAATTATAATCACTGTTTATTTGTTTGGTGTCCGATAAATCATAGTTTACAGCATTGGAAAAAGCAACACTATTGTTAATTACACCTGCTGAAATACCAAATCTCAAAAAATTATCCTTAGCAAAATTTAATTTATATGAATAGCTAAGTTTTGCATTTAAATAATTAAAAATACTATGTTTGCTATTTAAAATATTAAGACCTATTCCCATTTTTTTTGTTATCGGACTGTGTATACCAAAAGTATTTACACGAGGTGCTCCCTCAAAACCTACCCATTGTAAATGCGAATTTACAAAAGCTGTCAGCCATGGATTTTCACCTGTTGTTGCAGGATTGTATAAATAGTTGTTTTGAGGATACAAATTGTAATGTATAATATTTTGAGCATTTATATTTATCGAAAAAACAAATAAAATGAAAATAATTATAAGTTTGGTTATATTTTTCATTTTTTTTATTTACTTTAATTATATTTGTTATGTATACTTTAAATGGTACAATTATTCAATTATTCAATGGTACAATGGTACAATTATTCAATGGTACAATGGTACAATTATTCAATTATTCAATTATTCAATGGTACAATGGT
>JAOZVK010000639.1 GCA_029938185.1 Bacteroidales bacterium
CTGTTACGAAATACCTGATAAACAAGACTGTCCAACTTCTGACGGGTAGCCCAAAGTTCTGTAAAGGTTTACTTTAATTTTATGGTTGAAACCACTTGAAAAACAAGAGTATTCAACCTTACGTGGGTAGCTAAAAAAAGTCATCAGATATATAAACTGATGACTTTTTTAAATTGATTCCTAATAAACAAAGACCTTATTCTTTAATAATACCTTTAGATATAACTAATCTTTGTACTTGATTAGTACCTTCATATATTTGACTAAGTTTAGCATCACGCATCATTTTTTCAACAGCAAACTCGGTTGTGTAACCATCGCCTCCCATTATTTGCACTGCATCTGTTGTAACTTTCATAGCCATATCTGTAGCATATAATTTTGCCATTGCCGAAAACTTAGAAGCACTTTTAAGTCCCGAATCGTAAGCATATGCAGCATTCCATGTCAATAGTCTGGCTGCTTCTATTTCAGTTGCCATATCGGCGAGCATAAATGCAATTGCTTGATTTGCAGTAATAGGTTTTCCAAATTGAATTCTATTTTTTGCCCAGTTTTTAGCTGTTAGATATGCAGTTCTGGCATTACCTACACTTGCAGCAGCTACGCCTGTTCTTGTTCTGTCAAAAGTTTTCATTGCAATTAAAAATCCGTGTCCTTCTCTTCCCAGTAAATTTTCGGCAGGAATTTCGACATCTTTATATATGATTTCATTTTGAACTGATGCTTTTTGTCCCATTTTATTTAATCTTGAAACTATTTCAACACCTGGAGAATCGGTTGGGACAACAAAAACTGAAAGGCTACGAGCACCTCTTGAGGGGTCTGTCAATGCAAAAACAATATGTAAATCTGCTACTTCGCCATTAGTAATAAAACGTTTATGTCCGTTTAATATATATTTATCTCCTTTTTTTATTGCAGCCGATTTAATTCCAGCAACATCTGAGCCTGCATTTGGTTCTGTCAAACAGTAAGCGGCAGTTGCTTGTTTTTCTAATAGTTCACCAAAGTATTTTTTCTTTTGTTCTTCACTTCCTGCAATTAATAATGGAGTTAGTGCTAGTGTTGTTGCATCTATGCAAATTCCAATACCTACACAACCTGCTCCTAATTCTTCGGAAGATAGAGCTGTTTCAAAAATATTATAACCATTACCTCCGTATTCAACAGGTACGGGAGCATTCATAATACCTTCTTTGTATGCTTGTTTTACTATTTCCCATGGAAATTCGGCAAGTTGGTCATATTTAAGCCTATTAGGTACTATATACCTGTCAGAAAAGTCTTTGTATTTTTCAATAATCTCAATATCCTTTTTTTCAAGAGAAAGATTTATCATATTTTAAGTTTTTTTATTTGATTAATATTAATAATATTCGCCGGCAATATACAAATAATTTGGCTCTTCGAGCTTTTTAATGTTGCTTACGTATAAATAATATTTCTTTTATGCTTTAAATGGTTTAATTATTAAAAGGTATAATATTTTAGTTAATAATCATGGTATTTTTCGTAAACAAGTAAAGTACTTGACGGCTACCTTTTTAAAGTTGGACAAAAATATACTGGTCTGACCGATTTTCTCTTACATATAAAATTATAACAAATTAATTTTCAACTCTGTCCAACTTTAAAAGTGTAGTCTACTTGATTTTTTTTGAATAAAATAAAAATATATAAATAGGCTATTTAATTTTAAAAACTTTGTTAAATTTATATTTTTGCAAATTATACAAACAAATATTAAGCTATGATACCTGAATATAAATACCAAACAAAAGATTATTCATTAATTACTCCTTTTTTTAGAACAAAAATTGTTACTCCTCTAATGAGATTTATACCTTGGGGGCTGCCTGCAAATATCATTACAGTAATTTCAAATCTTTTTATGTTTGCTTCTGTTATTTTACCTTTTGTGTTGGAACCGTCTGAAAATAAGTTTCTTTATATAATTATTCCAATATTTGTAATAATTTATGCAATAGGAGACCATATTGATGGAATGCAAGCAAAAAGAACAGGTACTAGTTCTGCTTTAGGCGAATTTTTCGATCATTATCTTGATATATTTAATAATGGAATTTTGTTAGTTGCTTTGTTTAAGCTTTTTTATATAACTAATCCATTGTTGCTTGCATTCTTTTTCTCGGTTGGATATTTAGCACATGCTGCAATTTTTCAAGAACAATTTGATACAAAATGGCTTATTTTTGAAAAATTTGGTTCTCTCGAAACGGTTTTTTTACTATCATCAATAATTTTCTTAGGATTTTTTGAAACTTTCTTTAATTTCCTTGGTCAAAAAATTTATATGGAATTTTCACTACTTGAGACTGTATTTACTTTTTCAACTTTGGGGGCAATTTTAACTATGATTAAAACTTTGTTTCGTGCAAAGATAAAAACGCCTAAATTTTATTTATTCGCTTTTTTTCAGATAGTTAGCTCGTATATAATTGCAATATTATTTCCTGATTCGGTTTTTATGATATTTTTTATAATAACGTTTTATAGTGCTATATATATAGGTAATTTACAGAAAGGGCATTTGGCTGATGGTATTAGCAGGTGGCCAAACTGGGTTGTTCCTATTATGCTATGTACTGGCTTGTTTTTTCCTAATATCAATATTGATTATCTTAGATATACTATTTTATTGTATCTAATTGTGTATATTACACATACTGTTGTTTATACTATTTATACATTAAGACAATATTGGGTTTGGATTAATCCAAAAAAATAAAGTTTATATTTTGTAAAAAATTGGAATTTTAAATTAATATATATATATTTGATAAATTTCACAAAATGTTAGCCTGACTTTGGACGAAACAATCGGCACAGGTTCATAATATGATACCAACAAGTGCAGGCAAAAGTAGCTCAACCTACAGTATTTTTAATGTAAGGTCTTCGACCTATTTAATGTTGCTTACGCAAGATATATAATAAACG